>JBKBSH010000017.1:0-15706 GCA_046291795.1 Burkholderiaceae bacterium
GGCCGCCACAGCCGCGCCGCACGACACCATGGATCTGCAACAGTACCTGCCTGTGATCCTGTTCATCCTGGTCGGCGGGGCGGTCGGCGTCGCACCCCAGGTGCTCGGCTACCTGCTCGGCCCGAACCGGCCCGACGCGGCCAAGGCGTCCCCCTACGAATGCGGCTTCGAGGCCTTCGAGGACGCGCGCATGAAGTTCGACGTGCGCTACTACCTGGTCGCGATCCTGTTCATCCTGTTCGACCTCGAGATCGCGTTCCTCTTTCCGTGGGCGGCCGTGCTCGGCGATCTGCAAGCCTGGGGTCCGGCCTTCTGGTCGATGATGGTTTTCCTCGCCATCCTGACGGTCGGCTTCGTCTACGAGTGGAAGAAAGGCGCGCTGGACTGGGAATAGTCCCGCACAGGGAGCGGTCATGGGCATCGAAGGCGTGCTGAGCGAAGGCTTTGTCACCACCAGCGTCGACAAGCTCGTCAACTGGAGCAAGACCGGCTCGATGTGGCCGATGACGTTCGGCCTGGCGTGCTGCGCGGTCGAGATGATGCACGCAGGGGCGTCGCGCTACGACCTCGACCGCTTCGGCGTGATGTTCCGGCCGAGCCCGCGCCAGTCCGACGTGATGATCGTCGCCGGCACCCTGTGCAACAAGATGGCGCCGGCGCTGCGCAAGGTCTACGACCAGATGGCCGAGCCGCGCTGGGTCATCAGCATGGGGTCGTGCGCCAACGGCGGCGGCTATTACCACTACAGCTATTCCGTGGTTCGCGGCTGCGACCGGATCGTGCCCGTCGATATTTACGTGCCGGGCTGCCCGCCGACGGCCGAAGCGCTGATCTACGGGATCATCCAGCTGCAGAACAAGATCCGCCGCACGAACACGATCGCCCGCTGACGTCCGCGCACGCAATGACCCGGCTCGACACCCTTGCTTCGAACCTGAAAGCCGCACTCGGCGAGCGCATCGTCGACATGAAGATCGCGCTCGGCGAGATCACGATCGTCGTCCGTGCCGCGGATCATCTCGCGGTCGCGCGCACGTTGCGCGACGACGAGCGTCTGAAGTTCGAGCAATGCATCGACCTGGCCGGCGTCGACTACCTCCAATACGGCGACGGCGCGTGGAACGGGCCGCGTTTCGCGGTCGTGATGCACCTGCTGTCGGTCGCGCACAACTGGCGGGTCCGCGTGCGCACGTTCTGTCCGGACGACGAAATGCCGCTGATCGATTCGGTCACGGACGTATGGCCGTCGGCGGGCTGGTTCGAGCGCGAGGCCTTCGATCTGTACGGCATCGTGTTCGAAGGCCACGCGGATCTGCGGCGGATCCTGACCGACTACGGCTTCGTCGGTCACCCGTTCCGCAAGGACTTCCCGATCACGGGTTACGTCGAGATGCGGTACGACCCCGAGCAGCGGCGCGTCATCTACCAGCCGGTGACGATCGAGCCGCGCGAAGTGACGCCGCGCGTGATCCGCGAGGAGAAGTACGGCCGTGGCTGAGATCAGGAACTACACGCTCAACTTTGGTCCGCAGCATCCGGCGGCGCACGGCGTGTTGCGCCTGGTGCTCGAACTCGACGGCGAGGTGATCCAGCGCGCCGATCCGCACATCGGGCTGCTGCACCGGGCGACCGAAAAGCTCGCCGAGACGCGCACGTACATCCAATCGGTGCCGTACATGGACCGCCTCGACTACGTGTCGATGCTGTGCAACGAGCACGCCTACGTGATGGCGATCGAGAAGCTCGCGGGCATCGAGGTGCCGATCCGCGCGCAGTACATCCGCGTCATGTTCGACGAGATCACGCGGCTGCTGAACCATCTGCTGTGGATCGGCGCGCACGGGCTCGACGTCGGCGCGATGGCGGTCTTCCTGTACGCGTTCCGCGAACGCGAGGATCTGATGGACATGTACGAGGCGGTGTCGGGCGCGCGCATGCACGCCGCGTACTACCGTCCCGGCGGCGTGTACCGCGATCTGCCCGACCGCATGCCGCAGTATCGGCCGTCGAAGTACCGCAGCGCGAAGGAACTGGCGCAGCTGAACGAAAACCGCCAGGGTTCGCTGCTCGACTTCATCGACGACTTCACGCGCCGCTTTCCGAAATACGTCGACGAGTACGAGACGCTGCTCACCGACAACCGCATCTGGAAGCAGCGGCTGGTGGGCATCGGGGTCGTTTCTCCCGAGCGCGCGCTCGCGCTGGGCTTCACCGGGCCGATGCTGCGCGGCTCGGGTGTCGAGTGGGATCTGCGCAAGAAGCAGCCGTACGAGGTCTACGACCGTGTCGACTTCGATGTGCCGGTCGGCAGGAACGGCGACTGCTACGACCGCTACCTGGTACGCATGGAAGAGATGCGGCAGAGCAATCGCATCATCAAGCAGTGCGTCGAGTGGCTGCGCAACAACCCGGGGCCGGTGATGACCGACAACCACAAGGTGGCGCCGCCGTCGCGCGTCGAAATGAAGTCGAACATGGAAGAGCTGATCCATCACTTCAAGCTCTTCACCGAGGGTTTCCACGTGCCGGAAGGCGAGGCGTACGCCGCGGTCGAGCATCCGAAGGGAGAGTTCGGCATCTACCTCGTGTCCGACGGCGCCAACAAGCCGTACCGGATGAAGATCCGCGCGCCGGGTTTCGCGCACCTGCAGGCGCTCGACGAGATGGCGCGCGGCCACATGATCGCCGACGCGGTCGCGATCATCGGCACGCAGGACATCGTTTTCGGGGAGATCGATCGATGAGCGCCGTGCCGCAGGACGGGCGCCTGCTGTCGGCGCAGGCGCTCGCGAAGATCGACCGCGAGATCGCAAAGTACCCGGGCGAGCACCGGCAATCGGCCGTGATCGCCGCGCTGGCGATCGCGCAGGACGAGCACGGGTGGTTGTCGAAGGCGCTGATCGAGGAGGTCGCCGACTATCTCGGCATGCCGCCGATCGCGGCCTACGAAGTCGCGAGCTTCTACGCGATGTACAACCTCGAGCCGATCGGCCGCTACAAGATCACCGTCTGCACCAATTTGCCGTGTGCGTTGTCCGGCGGCAGGCGCGCTGCGGAGCACCTGAAGAGCAAGCTCGGCGTCGACTTCAACGAGACCACGGCCGACGGCTGTTTCACGCTCAAGGAGGGCGAGTGCATGGGCGCGTGCGGCGACGCGCCGGTGCTGCTCGTGAACGACAAGCGGATGGAGAGCTTCATGACCGACGAGAAGCTCGACGCGCTGATCGCCGCGCTCGGCAGCGAGGCCGGACGATGAGCGCGCAGACGTGCTTCCACGGCCGGCACATCGACCCGATCATCCTCGCGGGCCTGGACGGGACCAACTGGCGGCTCGCCGACTACGAGAAGCGCGGCGGCTACGCGGCGCTGCGCAAGGTGCTGTCGGACAGAATCGGGCCGGACATCGTGATCGCCGAGGTCAAGAAGTCCGCACTGCGCGGCCGCGGCGGCGCGGGTTTCCCGACGGGGCTCAAGTGGAGCTTCATGCCGCGGCAGTTTCCCGGGCAGAAGTACGTCGTCTGCAACTCGGACGAAGGCGAGCCGGGCACGTTCAAGGACCGCGACATCCTGCGCTACAACCCGCACGCCGTGATCGAGGGCATGGCGATCGCGGCCTACGCGATGGGGGCCTCGGTCGGGTACAACTACATCCACGGCGAGATCTGGGCCGAGTACGAGCGCTTCCAGCAGGCGCTCGACGAGGCCTATGCAGCGGGCTTGCTCGGCAAGAACATCCTCGGCTCGGACTTCTCGTTCGACCTGTACGCGACGCACGGCTACGGCGCCTACATCTGCGGCGAGGAGACCGCACTGCTCGAGTCGATCGAAGGCAAGAAAGGCCAGCCGCGCTTCAAGCCGCCATTCCCGGCGAACTACGGGTTGTACGGCAAGCCGACGACGATCAACAACACGGAGACTTTCGCCGCGGTGCCCTGGATCATCCGGCACGGCGGCGACGCCTTCCTCGCGCTCGGCCGTCCGAACAACGGCGGCACGAAGATCTTCTCGGTGTCGGGCGACGTCACGCACCCCGGCAACTACGAAGTGCCATTGGGCACCCCGTTCGCGAAACTGCTGGAGCTGGCCGGCGGCATGCGCGACGGCAGAAAGATCAAGGCGGTGATCCCCGGCGGCTCGTCGATGCCGGTGCTACCCGGCCACGTGATGATGGCCACCGACATGGACTACGACTCGATCGCCAAGGCCGGGTCGATGCTCGGCTCGGGCGCGGTGATCGTGATGGACGAGACGCGCTGCATGGTCAAGTGTCTCGAGCGGCTGTCGTACTTCTATTTCGAGGAAAGCTGCGGTCAGTGCACGCCGTGCCGCGAGGGGACCGGCTGGCTGTATCGCGTCGTGCACCGGATCGAGACCGGCAAGGGCCGGCCCGAGGACCTCGACCTGCTGAACTCGGTCGCCGACAACATCCAGGGACGAACGATCTGCGCGCTCGGCGACGCCGCCGCGATGCCGGTGCGCGCGTTCATCAAACACTTCCGCGCCGAATTCGAGCACCACATCGAGCACAAGCGCTGCGTCGTGCCGGAGTACGTGTGAAGGAACTTCGGTGCCTGACAAATCCATCTCCACCCCTTCCACCTCGCGTCGAATCAGAGGGGAAATGGACGGAACCGTTTCATGGTTGAAGTAGAGATCGACGGCCGCAAGGTGCAGGTGTCCGCAGGCAGCATGCTGATGGACGCCGCGAACAAGCTCGGCATCTACATTCCGCACTTCTGCTACCACAAGAAGCTGTCGATCGCGGCCAACTGCCGCATGTGCCTGGTCGAGGTCGAAAAGGCGCCGAAGCCGCTGCCCGCGTGCGCGACGCCTGTGGCGCAGGGCATGGTCGTGCACACCGCCAGCGCCACGGCGAGGCAGGCGCAGAAGGGCGTGATGGAGTTCCTGCTGATCAATCATCCGCTCGACTGCCCGATCTGCGACCAGGGCGGCGAATGCCAGCTTCAGGATCTCGCGGTCGGCTACGGTCCGTCGTCGTCGCGCTACGCCGAGCCGAAGCGCGTCGTCTTCCGCAAGGACATCGGCCCGCTGATCGCCGCCGAGGAGATGACCCGCTGCATCCACTGCACGCGCTGCGTGCGTTTCGGGCAGGAGATCGCGGGCGTCATGGAACTGGGAATGGCCGGCCGCGGCGAGCACTCCGAGATCCTCGCCTTCGTCGATCGCACCGTCGACTCCGAGCTTTCGGGCAACATGATCGACCTGTGCCCGGTCGGCGCGCTGACCAGCAAGCCGTTCCGCTACGCCGCCCGCACGTGGGAGCTGGCGCGCCGCAAGAGCGTCAGCCCGCACGATTCGCTCGGCTCCAACCTGATCGTGCAGGTCAAGAACCAGCGTGTGCTGCGCGTCGTCCCGTACGAGAACGACGAAGTCAACGAGTGCTGGCTGTCCGACCGCGACCGCTTCTCGTACGAGGGGCTGGATGCGGCCGACCGCCTGACGCGGCCGATGCTGAAGCACGGCGGGCAATGGCGCGAGGTCGACTGGCCCGAGGCGCTCGACTTCGTCGCCGGCGCGCTCAATCACGTGAAGGCCGAGCATGGCGCCGCGCAGATCGGCGCGCTCGCCGCACCCAACAGCACGGCCGAGGAGCTGTATCTGCTCGGCAAGCTGATGCGCGCGATCGGCAGCGACAACATCGACTTCCGGCTGCGGCAAAGCGATTTTTCGGGCGACGCACAGCGCGGCGGCGTCCCCTGGCTGGGCATGAAGGTCGCCGACATCAACGCGCTCGACCGCGTGCTGCTGGTCGGCTCTTTCCTGCGCAAGGACCATCCGCTCGTCGCCGCGCGCGTCCGATACGCAGTCAGGCACGGTGCGCAGGTGAGCGTGGTGCACGCAGTCGACGACGACCTGCTGATGCCGCTCGCGGGCAAAGCGATCGTCGCGCCCGACGCGTGGGTTCAGACACTCGCCGAAGTCGCCGCGGCCGTGGCGCAGATCAAGGGGGTCGCCGCGCCGGCCGGCGGCGTCGCTCCCGGCGAGGCGGCCCGGACGATCGCGGCGTCGCTCGCGTCGGGCGGCAACGCGGCGATCCTGCTCGGCAACGCCGCCGTGCAGCACCCGCACGCGGCGCAGCTTCACGCGTGGGCTCAGTGGCTCGCGCAGGCGCTCGGCTGCAGGTTCGGTTTCCTGGGCGAGGCCGCGAACAGCGTCGGCGGCTACCTCGCCGGCGCGGTGCCTGCCGCGGGCGGGCTCGACGCCGCGCGGATGATCGCCGAGCCGCGCCGCGCCTACCTGCTTTGGAACCTCGAACCCGAATTCGATACCGCGAACCCCGCGGCGACGATGCGGGCGCTCGGCGGCGCCGATCTCGTGGTCGCGTTCTCGCCTTACCGCAACGGCGCGCTCGAGTATGCGCATGCCATTTTCCCGATCGCACCGTTCACCGAGACGTCGGGCACCTTCGTCAACGCGGAAGGGCGCGTGCAAAGCTTCAACGGCACCGTGCGTCCGCTCGGCGACGCGCGTCCGGGCTGGAAAGTGCTGCGCGTCCTCGGCAACGCACTGGAATTGTCGGGGTTCGACTACGACACGCCCGAAGCCGTTCGCGCCGAGGCGATCCCGGCCGACGTCGCGAGGCGGCTTTCCAATGCGATCACGGTCGAGCCTGCGCTGGTTCGCCCGACGGGAGCAACGCAGCGGATCGCCGACGTGCCGATCTATTTCGTCGACGCGATCGTGCGGCGCGCCGAGTCGCTGCAGAAGACCCGCGACGCGCGGCCGCCGAAAGCGAGCGCCAATGCGGCAACGCTCGCAAGATTCGGGCTCGCGCCCGGAGCCAAGGCGCGCGTCGTGCAGTCGGCCGCGCAGGGCGAAGCCGCCGCGCTGCTCGAATGCGCGCTCGACGAACGGCTGCCCGACGGGGTCGTCCGCGTGCCGGCCGCGCACGCCTCGACCGCCACGCTGGGCGCGCTGTTCGGCCCGATTGCGCTGGAGCGCGCGTGATGAACGGCGTGCTGGAATTCGGCAATGGCGTGTTCGGCGGCGCATGGCCGACGGTCTGGACGCTCGCGAAGATCGTCGCGGTCGTGCTGCCGCTGCTGGTGCTCGTCGCGTACCTGACGCTGTGGGAGCGCAAGCTGATCGGATGGATGCACGTTCGGCTCGGGCCGAACCGGGTCGGCTTCGGCGGCCTGCTGCAGCCATGGGCCGACGCGGTCAAGCTGATCTTCAAGGAAATCATCGCGCCGGCGCAGGCCGACAAACCGCTGTTCTTTCTCGCGCCGGTGATGGTGATGATGCCGGCGCTGGCGGCGTGGGCGGTCGTTCCGTTCGGGCCGGGTCTGGTGCTCGCGGACGTCAACGCGGGGCTGCTGTACGTGATGGCGATCACCTCGGTCGGCGTCTACGGCGTGATCATCGCCGGCTGGGCGTCGAACTCGAAGTACGCGTTCCTCGGTGCGATGCGCGCGGCCGCCCAGATGGTCAGCTACGAGCTGGCGATGGGCTTCGTCCTGGTCACCGTGCTGCTGGTCGCCGGGACGCTGAACATGACCGGAATCGTCGTCGGCCAGAACACCGGCTACTTCGCCGCGCGCGGGCTGAACTTCCTGTCGTGGAACTGGCTGCCGCTCGCGCCGCTCGCGGTGATCTACGTCGTTTCGAGTGTGGCCGAGACCAACCGACATCCGTTCGACGTGGTCGAGGGCGAGAGCGAGATCGTCGCCGGTCACATGGTCGAATACTCGGGAATGAGCTTCGCCGTGTTCTTCCTGGCCGAGTACGCGAACATGATCCTGCTGTCGACGCTCGCGACGGTGATGTTCCTCGGCGGCTGGGCGGCGCCGGTGAATCTGGAACTGCTGCTCGGTGTGGACTTCCCGGCCTGGTTCGACGGGCTGTCGAACTGGTTCTGGCTGTTCGCGAAGGTGTTTTTCGTCGTGTCGCTGTTCATCTGGTTCCGCGCGTCGTTCCCGCGCTACCGCTACGACCAGATCATGCGGCTCGGCTGGAAGGTCTTCATCCCGATCACGCTGATCTGGCTGGTGCTCGTCGCGGTCTGGATGCAGACGCCGTTCAACATCTGGAAGGCCGGGTGACCATGGGAGCCGTCCGCGAGTTCTTCGACAGCCTCTTGCTGCGCGAGCTGCTCAAGGGCATGGCGCTGACCGGGCGCTACCTGTTCTCGCGCAAGATCACGATCCAGTACCCGGAAGAGAAGACGCCGATGTCGCCCCGCTTCCGCGGACTGCACGCACTGCGCCGCTATCCGAACGGCGAAGAGCGCTGCATCGCGTGCAAGCTGTGCGAGGCGGTCTGCCCAGCGCTGGCGATCACGATCGAATCGACGCAGCGCGCCGACGGAACGCGCCGCACGACCCGCTACGACATCGATCTGACCAAGTGCATCTTCTGCGGGTTCTGCGAAGAAAGCTGCCCGGTCGACTCGATCGTCGAGACGCACATCCACGAGTATCACGGCGAGAAGCGCGGCGATCTGTACTACACGAAGGAGATGCTGCTCGCGATCGGCGACCGCTACGAGAACGAGATCGCCGCCGCGCGCGCCGACGACGCTCGCTACCGATAGCCGGGCCACACCCGACGGTACCCCGATGGACGCCAAGACCCTCCTGTTCCTCGTGTTCTCCGCGATCCTGCTCGTGGCCGCGGTGCGCGTGATCACCGCGCGCAATCCGGTGCACGCGGTGCTGTTCCTCGTGCTGTCGTTCTTCTCGGCGGCTGCGCTGTGGATGCTCGCGCGCGCCGAGTTCCTGGCGATCGCGCTGGTGCTGGTGTACGTCGGCGCCGTGATGGTGCTGTTCCTGTTCGTCGTGATGATGCTCGACATCAATGTCGACCGGCTGCGGCAGGGTTTCTGGCGCCACCTGCCGCTGGCCGGTCTGGTCGCGGCGCTGATCGTGCTGCAACTGTGGCTGGTGCTGTCGTACGGCCGCTGGCAGACGATGACCGCTCCCGGCCCCGGCGTCCGCGAAGCGAACAACATCGAGGTGCTCGGTCGGATCGCTTTCACCGAGTACGTGTACCCGCTGCAGGTCGCCGGCGTGATCCTGCTGGTGGCGATCGTCGCGGCGATCGCGCTGACGCTGCGCCGGCGCAAGGACACGAAATATCAGGATCCGTCGCGCCAGATCAGGGTCAGGCGCGACGAGCGCGTGCGGCTGGTGCCGATGCCGGTCGACGCGCAGGGGCGTCAGACGGCAGCCGCACCCGACGCGAAGAAGACCTGACAAGGGCGACAGAGGGGGGAAAGAACAACGATGGTTTCGCTGTCCTGGTACCTGGGGGTCGGCGCGCTGCTGTTCGCGATCAGCGTGATCGGCATCTTCCTGAACCGCAAGAACCTGATCGTGCTGCTGATGGCGATCGAGCTGATGCTGCTCGCCGTCAACACCAATTTCATCGCGTTCTCGCACTACCTCGGCGACTTTCACGGGCAGGTGTTCGTGTTCTTCATCCTGACCGTCGCGGCGGCCGAATCGGCGATCGGCCTCGCGATCCTGGTGGTGCTGTTCCGCAACCTGTCGACGATCAACGTCGACGAGCTCGACGCGCTGAAGGGCTGACGCGATGACCGGCATGCAGAAGCTGTATCTGCTCGTTCCGCTCGCGCCGCTCGCCGGCGCGATCGCCGCCGGGCTCGGCGGCCGCGTGCTCGGCCGCGCGGGCAGCCACACGGTGACGATCTTCGGCGTGCTGGTGGCGACGATCGCCTCGGCGCTCGTCTTCGTCGACGTCGTGTACCGCGGCAATACCTTCAACGGCAACGTCTACGTCTGGTCGACCGTCGGCGACCTGACGCTCGCGATCGGGTTCCTGATCGACCCGCTGACCGCGCTGATGATGCTGGTCGTCAGCTTCGTGTCGCTGATGGTGCACGTGTACACGATCGGCTACATGGCCGACGATCCGGGCTACCAGCGCTTCTTCAGCTACATCTCGCTCTTCACCTTCTCGATGCTGATGCTGGTGATGAGCAACAACTTCCTGCAGCTCTTCTTCGGGTGGGAGGCGGTCGGGCTGGTCTCGTACCTGCTGATCGGCTTCTGGTACACGCGGCCGACCGCGATCCACGCGAACCTCAAGGCGTTCGTCGTCAACCGCGTCGGCGACTTCGGCTTCATCCTCGGCATCGGGCTCGTGTTCGCGTACTTCGGCACGCTCGACTATGCGGCGGTGTTCAAGGCCGCGCCCGAGTTCGTCGCCAAGGTCCCGACGCTGCCCGGCACCGACTGGGCGCTGATCACGGTGATCTGCGTGTGCCTGTTCATCGGCGCGATGGGCAAGAGCGCGCAGTTTCCGCTGCACGTCTGGCTGCCCGACTCGATGGAAGGCCCCACGCCGATCTCGGCGCTGATCCACGCGGCGACGATGGTCACGGCGGGCATCTTCATGGTCGCGCGCATGTCGCCGTTGTTCGAGTTGTCCGAGGCGGCGCTGTCGTTCGTCATCGTGATCGGCGCGGTCACGGCGCTTTTCATGGGCTTCCTCGGGATCGTCCAGAACGACATCAAGCGGGTCATCGCGTACTCGACGCTGTCGCAGTTGGGCTACATGACCGTCGCGCTCGGCGCCTCCGCGTATTCGGTCGCGATCTTCCATTTGATGACGCACGCGTTCTTCAAGGCGCTGCTGTTCCTCGCGGCGGGCAGCGTGATCATCGGACTGCACCACGACCAGGACTTGCGCAACATGGGCGGGCTGCGCAAGTACATGCCGGTGACCTGGATCACTTCGCTGATCGGGTCGCTCGCGCTGATCGGCACGCCGTTTTTCTCGGGTTTCTACTCGAAGGACAGCATCCTGATCGCCACCGGCGCCTCGAACGTTCCGGGCAGCGGGTTCGCGTATTTCGCGGTGACCGCCGGCGTGTTCGTCACCGCTTTTTACTCGTTCCGCATGTACTTCCTCGCCTTCCACGGCCCCGAGCGCTTCGGCAGGCCGCACGACGAAAACCACGAAGACGAGGAACCGACCGGCGACCACCACCACGGGCTGGCGGCCGGCGAGAAGCCGCACGAGTCGCCCGCCGTGGTGACGATTCCGCTGATCCTGCTCGCGATCCCGTCGGTCGTCATCGGCTTCGTCGCCGTCGACAAGCTTCTGTTCGGCGATTTCTTCCGCGATGCGATCTTCGTCGACGCGAAGGCGCACCCGGCGCTGGACGTGCTGCGCGAGCACTTTCACGGCGCGACCGCGATGGCGCTGCACGGCTTCGTGACGTTGCCCTTTTTCCTCGCGCTGGCGGGCGTGCTGCTCGCGTGGTTGTTCTATCTGAAACGGCCCGACATCCCGGAGATGCTCGCGCAACGCTTTTCGGCGCTGTACGCGCTGCTCGTCAACAAGTACTACATGGACCGCCTCAACGAGATCGTCTTCGCCGGCGGCGCGCGCGCGATCGGCGCCGGGCTGTGGAAGGGCGGCGACGTCGCGATGATCGACGGTGTGGCGGTCAACGGTACCGCGCGGCTGATCGGCTGGTTTGCGGGCGCGATCCGGTTCGTGCAGTCGGGCTACATCTACCACTACGCTTTCGCGATGCTGATCGGCATCGCGATCGCGCTGTTCTTCTTCCTGACGCTGCCGTACGTCTGGCCGGCGCTCGTCGCAAGGTAGGGGCGGGCCGATGCAGACGACGACTCCCTGGCTGAGCCTCGCGATCTGGATCCCGATCGCGGCGGGCCTGTTCATCCTCGCGGTCGGTCGCGACCGCAGCGCCGCGCTGGTCAAGACCGTCGCGCTCGCCGGCAGCCTGCTCGGGCTGCTGGTCACGCTGCCGCTGTACACGCAGTTCGATCCGGCGCAGGCCGGATTGCAGTTCGTCGAGAAGTGGCCGTGGATCGAGCGCCTGAACGCGCATTACCACCTCGGCGTCGACGGCATTTCGGTGTGGTTCGTGCCGCTGACCGCGTTGATGACGGTGCTCGTCGTGATCGCCGGCTGGGGCGTGATCGAGCACAGGGTCGCTCAGTACAACGCCGCGTTCCTGATCCTGTCGGGGCTGATGATCGGCGTGTTCGCCGCGGCCGACGGCCTGCTGTTCTACGTGTTCTTCGAGGCGACGCTGATCCCGATGTACATCATCATCGGCGTGTGGGGCGGGCCGAGGCGCGTCTACGCGGCGTTCAAGTTCTTCCTGTACACGCTGGCCGGATCGCTGCTGATGCTGGTCGCGTTCGTGTACCTGTACTACGCGGCGGGCGGCAGTTTCGATCTGGCCGCCTGGCACCGGCTGAAGATCCCGCTCGACGCGCAGGTCCTGCTCTTCCTCGCGTTCTTCGCGTCGTTCGCGGTCAAGGTGCCGATGTGGCCGGTGCACACGTGGCTTCCCGACGCGCACGTCGAAGCGCCCACCGGCGGGTCGGTGATCCTGGCGGCGATCATGCTCAAGCTCGGCGCGTACGGCTTCGTCCGCTTCTCGCTGCCGATCACGCCCGACGCGTCGCACGAGCTCGCGTGGTTCATCGTCGCGATCTCGCTGGTCGCGGTCGTCTACATCGGCTTCGTCGCGCTGGTGCAGACCGACATGAAGAAGCTCGTCGCGTACAGCTCGATCGCGCACATGGGTTTCGTGACGCTCGGCTTCTTCATCTTCAGCCCGATCGGCGTCGAGGGCGCGCTCGTGCAGATGATCTCGCACGGCTTCGTCTCGGGCGCGCTGTTCCTGTGCATCGGCGTCATGTACGACCGCATGCACAGCCGCGACATCGCCGACTACGGCGGCGTCGTCAACACGATGCCCAGGTTCGCCGCGCTGATGATGCTTTTCGCGATGGCCAACGCGGGGCTGCCGGCGACCAGCGGCTTCGTCGGCGAGTTCATGGTGATCCTGGGTGCGGTCAAGTACAACTTCTGGATCGGCGCGGCCGCCGCGCTGACGCTGATCCTCGGCGCCGCGTATACGCTGTGGATGTACAAGCGGGTGATCTTCGGCGCGGTCGCCAACGAGCGCGTCGCCGCGCTGACCGACCTGAACGCGCGCGAGTTCATCGTGCTCGGCCTGCTTGCGGTCGCGGTGCTCGCGATGGGCGTCTATCCGAAGCCGTTCACCGATCTGATGCACGCGTCCGTGAGCGAGCTGCTGCAGCACGTCGCGCAGTCCAAGCTGCCGGCACCGGCCGTGGCGGGCGCCAACTGACGCGCATCGACAAAATGGACAAACTCAACCTGTTCGCCGCCGCACCGGAGATCGCACTGCTCGGCTTGGCCGGCGCGGTCATGGTGGCCGATCTCTTCGTGTCCGATGCGCGGCGCAACGTCACCTACGCGCTGACGCTCGCCGCGCTCGTGTTCGTTTCCGCCTTGTGCGCGTATTTCCTGGGCAACGACGTCGTGAACTACGCGTTCGGCGGGATGTACGTGACCGATCCGATGGCCAACGTGCTCAAGCTCTTCGCCGCGCTGTGCACCGCGCTGATGCTCGTCTACGCGCAGGGTTACGCGCGCGATCGCGGCATCTGGAAAGGCGAGATCTTCACGCTCGCGCTGTTCGCGCTGCTGGGCATCTTCGTGATGATCTCGGCCAACAACCTGCTCGTGATCTACCTCGGGCTCGAGCTGCAGGCGCTCGCACTGTACGCGCTGGTCGCGCTGCGGCGCGACGACGCGCGCGCGACCGAAGCGGCGATGAAGTACTTCGTGCTGGGTGCGCTCGCGTCGGGCTTCCTGCTGTACGGCATGTCGATGCTGTACGGTGCCGCCGGAACGCTCGATCTGAACGATCTGGCGCGGCGCATCGCAGGCGGCCAGGTCGCGAGCCGGCCGGCGCTCGTGCTCGGCACCGTATTCATCGTCGCCGGACTCGGTTTCAAGTTCGGCGCGGTGCCTTTCCACATGTGGGTGCCCGACGTGTATCACGGTGCGCCGACACCGGTGACGGTGCTGATCGGCTCGGCGCCGAAGATCGCCGCGTTCGCGATCGCGTTCCGGCTGCTCGTCGAAGGGCTGCTGCCGCTCGCGGTCGACTGGCAGAAGATGCTCGTCGTGCTCGCGGTCGGCTCGCTCGCGATCGGCAACGTCACCGCGATCGCGCAGAGCAACCTCAAGCGCATGCTCGCGTATTCGACGATCGGCCAGATGGGGTTCATGCTGCTGGCGATGCTGTCGGGCGTGGTCGGCGGCGACACGATGTCGACCGCGAACGCGTACAGCGCGGCCATGTTCTACGTGATCACCTACGCGATCACCACGCTCGGCACCTTCGGCATCATCCTGCTGCTGGCGCGGCAGGGCTTCGAGGCCGAGGAGATCGCCGATCTGCGCGGACTGAACCGGCGCAGCCCGTGGTACGCGTTCGTGATGCTGCTGCTGATGTTCTCGCTCGCCGGCGTTCCGCCGACGGTCGGCTTCTATGCCAAGCTCGTCGTTCTGCAGGCGTTGCTTGGCAGCGGGATCTCCACCGGCATGGTATGGCTCGCGGTGATCGCGGTGCTGTTCTCGCTGATCGGCGCGTTCTACTACCTGCGCGTCGTCAAGGTGATGTACTTCGACGAGCCTGCCGACACGGCGCCGATCGTCGCCGCAGCCGACATGCGCGCTGCGCTGTCGGCGAACGGCGTCTTCGTGCTGGTGCTGGGCATCATCCCGCAGTATCTGCTCGCGCTGTGCGCGAACGCGATGATCAGGACGCTCGGCGGGTAGCGTCGTGAGCGATCTGCCGGCGCCCGTCGATCCGCTCGCCGAGGAGACGCTCGAGTCGACGCTCGTCTACGACGGCGTCCTGCTGAAGGTCTACTCGGACCGGGTGCGCTGTCCCGACGGCCACGTCGCCACCCGCGAATACCTGCATCATCCCGGCGCGGTGATGATGATCCCGCTGCTCGACGACGGCCAGGTCGTGCTCGAGCGCCAGTACCGCTATCCGGCGCGGCGCAGCTTCACCGAATTTCCCGCCGGCACGATCGATCCCGGCGAGGGGCTGCTCGCCTGCGGCCGGCGCGAATTGCTGGAGGAGACCGGCTACAGCGCCGCCGAGTGGATCTACCTCGGCGGCTTCTACAACGCGATCGGCTACTGCGACGAAAAAATCGAGGTCTACCTTGCGCGGGGGCTGAAGCGCGAGCGCGAACCGGCCAACGACGCCGGCGAGGTGCTCGAGATCTTCACCGCGCCGTGGGAAGACGTGCTCGAGTGGGTGCGCGAAGGCAGCGTCACCGATGTCAAGACCATCGTCGGCGTCTACTGGCTCGAGCGCTATCTCGCCGGCGAGTGGGAACAGCCGGCGCGTTGAACGCGTTCAGCAGGCGCGCAGCGCGTTGTCCAGGTCGGCGATCAGGTCGTCCTCGTGTTCGAGGCCGATCGAGACGCGGATCAGCCCTTCCGTGATGCCGACCTGCCGGCGCACGTCTTCGGCAACGCCCGAGTGCGTGGTCGACGCCGGATGACAGACCAGCGACTCGGTTCCGCCCAGGCTGACCGCCGACTTGAACAGCGCGAGCGCGTTGATGAAGCGGAAAGCCGTGTCGCGTCCGCCGTCGAGCTCGAACGAGAAGGTCGAACCCGGACCGCTGCATTGCCGCCGGTAGACCTGCTGGTAGACGGGTTCGGCGATGTGCTCCGGGTGCAGCACCCGGACCTTGCGGATCGGGTTTTCCGCGAGCCAGCGCGCGACCCGGCTGCCCGTCTGCGCGGCGCGGCGCATCCGCAGCACGAGCGTTTCCATCGAGCGCGCGATCATCCACGACGAATGCGGGTCGAGCTGCGAGCCGAACGCGCCGCGCGC
>JBKBSH010000178.1:0-5160 GCA_046291795.1 Burkholderiaceae bacterium
GGGGGCGAGGATGCGGAGGATGCGCACTCGGTCGCCGTCCGCATCCAGGAGTCGAGGGCGCGGCGGGAGGAGATCGCCACCGAGACCCAGGCCCTGCGCCTGTAGGCGCTGTCGGGCAAGCTGCTGGTCCGCGGCGCGGCGCTCGCCGCCCACGAAAGCTTCGTGGGGCAGGTGGCGGTTCTGATCGACCGGATGGCCGCGGATCATGCCAGCCGGATCGCGGCGAAGCTGGGGTGCTCGGAGCACGCGGCCTTCCTGACGCTCCGAGACGTGGGCGACCGACTGAGAGGGGACCTCGCCGCTTATGCCGAGCGAGAGCTTGAACGGCTTATCCCCGACGACGGGGACGCCCAGCCCGACGCCGCGTAGGCGCGAACGGCTCGGCGAGCGGGACCTCTGGAAGCGCACCCGGAGGCGCATCGCGCCCCGCCAGCGGATGACCCCGCTGGAGTTCGGGCAGAAGCACCGGGTCTATTCGAAGGAAGGCCGATCGGCCCGCTGGCGCGTCGAAGAGACGCCCTGGGCTGCGGAGATCCTGGAGACGCTCTCCGACGAGAGCCCCTATCAGCGTGTCATCGCGCCGAAGGGCACCCAGCTGGGGTTCACCGAGCTGGGCCTGATCTGGATCGGGCAGGGGATCGTCGAGGCCCAGTCGGCGCTCGTCATCGAGCCGACCGAGGCGACGGCGAAGAAGGTCGTCCGGCAGAAGTTCCGGCCGATGCTGCTGACGACGTCGATCCTGCGGGACGTCTTCGCCGGCCGATCGGCGGACTCCACGCTGCACTTCTCCGCGGCGAGCGTGGACGTGATGTTCGCGGGCTCCAACAGCCCATCGAACTTCGCCTCGGTCACCGTGCCCCGGTTCTTCGGGGACGAGATCGACCGGTGGTCGGCGGAGCTGATCGACGAGGGCGACCCGCTCGACCTCGCGGCCAACCGGATCGCCGAGTACGGATTCCTGGGCAAGATGTTCCTGCCCTGCTCGCCCACCCTGGAGGGGGTGAGCCTGGTCTGGAAGGCTTGGCTGGAGAGCGATCAGCGGGTCTTCGAGTGTCCTTGTCCGGCCTGCGGGCTCAAACAGCAGTGGCTGTGGGACCATATGGCCTGGGAGGCGGACGCGCCGGAGACGGTGCGGCTGTTCTGCGTGGGCTGCGGGGTCGGCGGAAGGCAGCGACGGCGACACAGGTGGCGAGCCCCCGCACGTAATGGCCGGACCCGTCGCCGTCGAGCGCATCGCCTACGCGCACTTCGAGCCGCCGGCGTACCCGGCGCTGTCGCGCCGCCTCGGCGAGCAGGGGCTGGTGTTGCTGCAGGTGCTGATCGACGAGGACGGCCGGCCGGTGCGCATCGACGTGCATCGCTCGTCGGGCTACGCGCGGCTCGACCACGCGGCGCTCGAAGCCGTGCGGCGCGCGCGTTTCCGCCCGCATCGCGAAGGCGACCGGCCGCGTGCGGCGATCGCGCTGGTTCCGGTGCGCTTCGAGTCGACTTGAACCGGGATCACGCGATCTCGGCGCGCAGCCGTCGCGCCGCGGCGACCATCGCCCGCAGGGCGGGCCGGACCTCTTCCCAGCGGCGCGTCTTCAGACCGCAATCGGGGTTGACCCACAGGCGACGCACGGGGATGCGCTGCAGCGCGCGGCGCAACCGGGCGGCGATCTGGGCGACGTCCAGTGCCACCGGCGAATGGATATCGTAGACGCCGGGGCCGATTTCGTTCGGATAGTCGTACTGTTCGAACGCCTGCAGCAGCTCCATGTCCGAGCGCGCGGTCTCGATCGTGATCACGTCTGCATCCAGTGCCGCGATCGCCGCCATGATGTCGTTGAACTCGGAGTAGCACATGTGCGTGTGGATCTGCGTGTCGTCGCGCACGCCGTTGGCGGCGAGGCGGAAGCACGCCACCGCCCACTCCAGATACGCGCTCCATTGCGAGCGGCGCAGCGGCAGACCCTCGCGCAGCGCCGGTTCGTCGATCTGTATGACGCGCAGCCCCGCCTGCTCCAGGTCCTGCACCTCGGCGCGGATCGCCAGCGCGAGTTGCCGGCAGGTCACGGCACGCGGTTGATCGTCACGGACGAACGACCAGTTCAGCATTGTGACGGGGCCGGTGAGCATGCCCTTCATCGGCCTGGCGGTGAGCGACTGCGCGTAGGCGCTCCAGCGCACGGTGATTGGACGCGGGCGGCGCGCGTCGCCGTACAGGATCGGCGGCTTGACGCAGCGCGAGCCGTAGCTCTGCACCCAGCCGTTCGCGGTCACGGCGTAGCCGTCGAGGTGTTCGGCAAAGTAATCGACCATGTCGTTGCGCTCGGGCTCGCCGTGAACGAGCACGTCCAGTCCGAGGGCTTCCTGTTCGTGGACGCAACGTGCGATCTCGGCGCGCATCGCCGTGTCATAGGCGGCGGCATCGATCCGGCCCGCACGCAGATCGGCCCGTAGCTTGCGGATCTCGGCCGTCTGCGGGAACGAGCCGATCGTGGTGGTCGGCAGCGGTGGCAATCGCAGCCAGGCGGCCTGCGCGGCGGCCCGCTGCGGATAAGGGCTGTGGCGCTCGCTCATGCGGGCATCGATGGCGGCCAAGGCCGCTTGCACGTCGTGCCTGTGCACGCGCGGCGATGCACGGCGCGCGGCGAGGGCGGCGCGGTTGGCGGCCAGCTCGTGGGCGACGGCGTTGCGGCCCTCGTTCAGCGCACGCCCGAGCAGGCGCAGTTCGTCCAGCTTCTGCACCGCGAAGGCGAGCCAGCCGACGATTTCGCCGTCGAGCCCGGCCTCGAGTCGCAGGTCGAGCGGCACGTGCAGCAGGGAACACGACGGCGCCAGCCACAGCCGTTCGCCCAGGCGCTGCGCCAGGGGCTCGAGCCAATCGAGCAGCGCGTTCAAGTCCGTTCGCCAGACATTGCGGCCGTCGATGACGCCGAGCGACAGCACCTTGTGCGACGGCAGCAGGCCCATCAACGGCACGACGTCGTCACGGCCGCGCACGGCGTCCACATGCAGGCCCGCGACGGGCAGATTCGCCGCCAGCCAGGCGTTGTCCAGCAGGCCGCCGAAGTACGTGGCGAGCAGAACGTCGACGCGACAGCTCTTCAGCGTGTGATAGGCGCGGTCGAACGCGTAACGCCAATCGGAGTCCAGGTCGGTGGCGAGCAACGGCTCGTCGATCTGCACCCAGCGCACGCCGCGCGCGGCCAGCTCGTCGAGCAGTTGCGCGTACACCGGCAGCAGGCGATCGAGCAATGCCAGCTTCGACGATCCGTCGCGGCTTTTGCCCAGCGCCAGATAAGTGACGGGGCCGATGAGCACGGGCTTGGCGCGGCCGACGCCGACGGCGGCGTGCGCGTGCGCTTCGGCCAGCTGCGCGAGCAGCGCGGCCGCGTCGAGCGCGAAGCCCGTGGCGGCGTCGAATTCGGGCACGAGATAGTGGTAGTTCGTGTCGAACCATTTCGTCATTTCGGCGGCGACGATCGCAGCCCCGGTGCCCGGCGCGGAAGTGCCCCGCGCGAGGCGAAAATAGTTGTCGAGCGCGCTGCCCGTGCAGCCCTGCGCACGCGGCGGCAGATGTCCGAGCAGGAAACTCGTATCCAGCACGTGGTCGTACAGGGAAAAATCGCCGACGGGGATCAGGTCCAGCCCGGCCTGCTCGGACCAGTGCCGCGCGCGCAGGTCGGCGGCGCAGCGCAACAGGTCGGCTGCGGCGAGCTGACCGTTCCAGTACGACTCGAGGGCGAATTTCAGCTCGCGGCGCGCGCCGATGCGCGGGAACCCGAGGTTGTGCAGCTTGACCATGATGCGTGCCCGTCCGTGTGGTGATCGGCGGCATCCTAGGCGGCGCGCGTGGCGGCGAGAAATGGTCTTTGTTCAACGATCGATGAATGCACTTCAACGACGATGCTCGAACGCATACATCTGGCGATCGTGCAAGAAGTCCACCGGCGCGGGTCGCTGACCGCGGCCGCCGACGCGCTGTGCCTGACGCAGTCTGCGCTCAGCCACAGCGTGCGCAAGCTCGAGCAGCGCATCGGCACCGAGATCTGGTGTCGTGAGGGCCGCCGCCTGCGGCTGACGCAGGCGGGCCAGCATCTGCTGGCGCTGGCACGCCGGGTCTTGCCGCAGCTGCAAAGCGCCGAACAGCAATTGCGACTGTTCGCGCGCGGCGAACGCGGCGCGCTGCGCATCGGCATCGAGTGCCATCCGTGCTACCAGTGGCTGCTGCGCGTCGTGCGTGCGTATCTGGCCGCGTGGCCGGATGTCGAAGTCGACGTGAAGCAGCAGTTCCGGTTCGGCGGACTGGGCGCGCTGCTCGCTTACGAGATCGACGTGCTGGTCACGCCCGATCCGCTGCAGCGGCCCGCGCTACGCTTCGAGCCGGTGTTCGACTACGAGCAGGTCCTGGTCGTGCCGCGCGGCCACGCGTTGGCGTCGCGCCGCTTCGTCGTTGCGCGCGACCTGGTGCCGGAGACGCTGATCAGCTATCCCGTCGAGCCGCAGCGGCTGGACGTGTTCACGCGTTTCTTACTGCCGGCGGGCGTGGCGCCGCGCGCGCACAAGACGATCGAAACCACCGACATCCTGCTGCAGATGGTGGCCAGCGGACGAGGCGTGGCCGCGCTTCCGCGCTGGCTGCTGCAGGAGCACCCGCTGGGCGGCGAACTCGTCGCGCTGAGACTCGGACGCAACGGCATCGTCAAGCAGATACACGTCGGCGTCCGCGTGGCGGACGCCGACGTGCCTTACGTGCGCGGCTTCGTCGAGCTGGCGCGCGGCGGCGCGAACGCGGCGGGCGCGCCCGCGCGCAAACGCCCGGGAACGATCAGGCGCGCGAAGGTGCCCGGTGCGGGTGCGACCGGCCAGCGCGCTGCGTCTGGACGATCCAGATGAAGCGTGGCCAACGCCGCGATGCAGCCCGCATGCGTGATCGCCAGCGCGGGTGCCAGCCCGCGCGCCACGTCGTCGACGTACGCCGCCAGCCGCGCGCGCAGGCTCGCGAGCGACTCGCCGCCACCGGGGCGGTGGTGCAGGAAATCGGCTTCCCAGGCGGCGATGTGCGCCGGCGGGATGTCGCTCCAACGCCGCCCCTGCCAACGGCCGAAGTCCAGTTCGCGCAACCGCGCATCGACGTGCACGCGCCAGCCGAGCGCGCGCAGGTGCCGCGCCACC
>JBKBSH010000179.1:0-5147 GCA_046291795.1 Burkholderiaceae bacterium
CACGCGGGCGACGGTCGAGTTCGTCGGGCGCCACCGGACGGTTCATCACCGAAGCATGCATCCCAACGACAGGAGCAGACCCGATGACGCGACTTAGGATCCTGGCCGGTGCGCTGGCCGCCACGCTTCTCGCCGCCGCGGGCGCGGCGCACGCGCCGGGCAAGCTGAAGGTCGGCATGATGCTGCCGTTCACCGGCACGTACGCCGCACTCGGCACCGCGATCGACAACGGCTTCAAGCTCTACGTGCAGGAGCAGGGCGGCAAGCTCGGCGGGCGCGAGATCGAGTACTTCGTCGTCGACGACGAATCCGACCCGGCCAAGGCGACCGACAACGTCAACAAGCTGCTCAACCGCGACAAGGTCGACGTCATCGTCGGCAGCGTGCATTCGGGCGTGGCGATGGCGATGGCCAAGGCCGTGCGCGGCAGCAACGCGATCCTGATCGTGCCGAACGCCGGCGCGGGCGCGGTCACCGGCGCGATGTGCGCGCCGAACATCTTCCGCACGTCGTTCTCGAACTGGCAGACCGGCTTCGCGACCGGGGTGGCCGCGGCGCAGCGCAAGCACAAGACGGCGGTGACGATCACGTGGAAATACGCCGCCGGTGACGAGATGGTCGAAGGTTTCAAGGAAGCCTTCGAGAAGGGCGGCGGCAAGGTGCTGAAGGACCTGACCGTGCCGTTCCCGAACGTCGAGTTCCAGGCGCTGCTGACCGAGATCGCCGCGCTGAAGCCGGAGATGGTGTTCGCGTTCTACGCGGGCGGCGGCGCGGTGAAGTTCGTCAAGGACTACGCGGCCGCGGGGCTGAACAAGACGATCCCGCTGTACGGCACGGGTTTCCTCACCGACGGAACGCTCGAGGCGCAGGGCGAAGCCGCGCAAGGGATCCTCACCGCGCTGCACTACGCCGACGACCTGAACACGCCGCGCGACAACGCGTTCCGCGGCAGCTATGCCAAGGCCTACAAGGTCCAGCCCGACGTGTACGCGGTGCAGGGCTACGACACCGCGCAACTGCTGGCGATCGGACTGGCCGCGGTCAAGGGCGACGTGAGCAAGCGCAACGAGATGATCGCGGCGATGGAAAAGGCGCGCATCGACAGCCCGCGCGGCGCCTTCACGCTGTCCAAGGCGCACAACCCCGTCCAGGACTTCTATCTGCGCAAGGTCGAAGGCACGCAGAACAAGGTCGTCGGCGTGGCGGTGAAAGCGCTGGCCGATCCCGCGCGCGGGTGCAAGATGTAGCGTGGCGTCGCGCGCACACGCAACGGGCCCCTCACCCGGGCCGCCGTCCGCGGCAACGGCGGCCGCGCGTCGCTCGCCTCGACAGGGCGAGCGAGGGTGAGGGGTGCCCATCGCCCGCAGGGCACACGCCTCGATGGACTTCGCCACCTTCCTGATCCAGTGCCTCAATGCGGTCCAGTACGGGCTGCTGCTGTTTCTCGTCGCCAGCGGCCTGACGCTGATCTTCGGCATCATGGGCGTGATCAACCTCGCCCACGGCAGCTTCTACATGATCGGCGCGTACATGGCCTACGCTCTGGCGCCGTGGGTGCAGGGCTGGTTCGGCGGAGGCTTCTTCGCCACGCTCGCGGTCGGCATCGTGCTGTCGGTGCTGCTCGGCTACCTGCTCGAGTGGCTGTTCTTCAGCTTCCTGTACGAGCGCGAACACCTGCAGCAGGTGCTGATGACCTACGGGCTGATCCTGGTGTTCGAGGAACTGCGCAGCCTGCTGGTCGGCGACGACGTGCACGGCGTGCAGGCGCCCCCGCTGCTCGCCGGCAGCATTCCGCTTTCCGAGGTGCTGAGCTATCCGGTCTACCGGCTGTTCATCTCGGCCGTGTGCCTGGCGCTCGCGGCGGCGATGTGGTTCGTGATCTCGCGCACGCGGCTGGGCATGCGCGTGCGCGCCGGCGCGAGCAACCGCGAGATGGTGCGTGCGCTCGGCATCGACATCCGGCTGCTGTACCGGCTCGTCTTCGCGGTCGGCGTGGCGCTCGCCGCGCTCGCCGGAATGATCGCGGCGCCGGTCAGTTCCGTCTATCCGGGCATGGGCAACCAGGTGCTGATCATCTGCTTCGTCGTCGTCGTGATCGGCGGCATCGGCTCGATCCGCGGCGCGCTCGTCGCCGCGCTGCTGGTCGGTGTGGTCGACACCTTCGGCAAGGTGCTGTTTCCGGCCGCCGCCGGAATGCTCGTGTACCTGCTGATGGCCGCCGTGCTGCTGTGGAAACCCGAAGGCCTGTTCAAGGTCGGCTGACGCCGTCCGGTGCCGGCGCATGAACCCGTCCGCTTCTTCGACCACGCCCGCCCCGCGTGCCGCCGTGGCCGCGCGCTCGTGGCGCGACGGCGACGCGCTCGCGCGAGCCGCGCCGCTCGCCGTCGCGGTGATCGTGCTCGCGGTGTTCCCGTGGGTCGGCGGCAAGTTCTACGTCGACCTGGCGGCGAAGATCATGATCCTCGCGATCTTCGCGCTGAGCCTGGAATTGCTGGTCGGCCAGACCGGGCTCGTGAGCTTCGGCCATGCGGCCTTCTTCGGCATCGCGGCGTACGCGGCGGCGCTCATGACGCCGAAAAGCGATGCGGCGTCGCTTTGGCTGGTCGCGCCCGCCGCGATCGGCGCGGCCGCGCTGTACGCCCTCGCCGTGGGCGCGCTGTCGCTGCGCACGCGCGGCGTGTACTTCATCATGATCACGCTCGCTTTCGCGCAGATGGCGTATTTCGTTTTCCACGACACGCCTTTCGGCGGCGGCAGCGACGGCATCTACCTGTACTTCCGCCCCGATGCGTCGATCTTCGGCTGGCGGCCTTTCGATCTGGACGCTGCCCACACCTTCTACTACGCGGTGCTCGTCTGTCTGGTCGGCACCTTCGGCTTCCTGGCGGTGATGCTGCGCAGCCGCTTCGGCCGCGCGCTCGCCGGCATCCGCGTCAGCGAGCAGCGCATGCGCGCCGCCGGCTTCGACACGTACGCGTACAAGCTCGCCGCGTTCGTCCTCGCGGCCGCGCTCGCGGGACTGGCCGGTTTCCTGCACGCGCTGAAGGACGGGTACGTGAACCCGGAGCTGCTGTCGTGGCACCAGTCGGGCGCGGTACTGCTGATGGTGATCCTGGGCGGGATCGGCCACCTGCGCGGCGCGGTGCTCGGCGCATTCGCCTTCACGCTGCTGCAGGAGCTGTTCCAGTGGCCCGCGCTGTTCGGTCCGCTCGCCAAGCACTGGCAGTTGACGCTCGGGCTCACGATCATCGCGGCGGTGGCGCTGATGCCGCGCGGGTTGATCGGGCTCGTCGACCGGCGGGTGGCGCGATGATCACGGCAGGCGCCACGCTGCTCGCAGCGCACGGCGTTTCGCGCCGCTTCGGCGGGCTCGCCGCCGTCGACGACGTTTCGCTGACGCTCGAGCGCGGGCAGCTGCACGCGGTCATCGGCACCAACGGCGCGGGCAAGTCGACGCTGATCAACGTGCTGGCCGGCGAGATCCCCGTCAGCGGCGGCCGCGTCGAGCTGCTCGGCCGGGACGTCACGCGCTGGAGCCAGCCGAAGCGTGCGCGCGCGGGGCTTGGGCGCAGCTACCAGCGCAGCACGCTGTTCATGAGCTTTACCGTGCTGGAAAACTGCCGACTCGCCGCGCAGGCGAAGCTGCAGCACGCGTGGGACTGGATCACGCCGGCCGAGCGCTGCCGCTTCAGCATGCGCGCCGCCGAGGCCGCGATCGAGCGCGTCGGTCTGACCGGTGTGGCGCACCGCATCGTCGGCACGCTGTCGCACGGCGAGCGGCGCCAGCTCGAGATCGCCGTGTGCCTGGCGACGTCACCGCAGGTGCTGCTGCTCGACGAGCCGCTCGCGGGTATGGGGCCCGACGAAAGCGAACGGATGCTCGCGCTGCTCGAGCAGTTGAAGCCGGGGCACGCGATCCTGCTGGTCGAGCACGACATGGACGCGGTGTTCCGCGTCGCCGACCGCATCACCGTGATGGTCAACGGCCGCGTGCTCGCGAGCGACGCGCCGGTCGCCGTGCGCGCCAATGCCGACGTGCAGCGCGCCTACCTCGGCGACGGGCTGGCAGCCACGCGCGCAGCGCCGGAACCGGCGTCATGACCGCCGCCGCTGCGCTGATCGAGGCACGCGGCGTGCACGCGCACTACGGCGCGAGCCACGTGCTGCACGACGTATCGCTCGCGATCGGGCGCGGCGAGGCGGTCGGACTGCTCGGCCGCAACGGCATGGGCAAGACGACGCTGATCCGCTGCATCCTCGGGCTGGTGCGCGCCAGCGCCGGCACCGTCCGGGTGGCCGGCCGCGACGTGACGGGGCTGCCGACCGAGCGCGTCGTCCGACTGGGCATCGGCTACGTGCCCGAGGGCCGCGCGATCTTTCCCAACCTGTCGGTGCGCGAAAATTTGGTGATGGCCGCGCGCGCCGGCACCGACGGCCGCGTCGACTGGACGCTCGAGCGCGTGCTCGACACCTTTCCGCGGCTGGCGGACCGCATCGACCACGGCGGCAACCAGCTCTCCGGCGGCGAACAGCAGATGCTCGCGATCGGCCGCGCGCTGATGACCAACCCGGACGTGCTGATCCTCGACGAAGCGACCGAGGGGCTCGCACCGCTCGTCGTCGCCGAGATCTGGCGCATCATCGGTCTGGTGCGCGCCAGCGGCATCGCCTCGCTCGTCGTCGACCGCAATTACCGCGCCGTGCTCGCGCACGCCGACCGCGGCGTCGTGCTCGAAAAGGGCCGCGTCGTGCTCGAAGGCCCCTCGACCGAGCTGCTGGACGACGAAGCCCGGCTGCAGCGGCATCTGGGCGTCTGACGGCAGAACCGATGCACGCCGCGCACCTGCAATGGCTCGCCGAGCACCAGACGCTCGCAGCCGTCCTGCAGACGGTCAAGCAGCTCGCGCTGCGGATCGCGGCCGGGCCGCGCGCCGACGATTTGCGCGCCACGCGCGCGATGCTCGTGTATCTGGCCGACTATCCGCAGCGCGTGCATCACCGGCGCGAGGAGACGGAACTGTTCGCGCGGCTGCGCGGCCGCGACGCCGCGCTCGATGCCGCGCTCGACCGCCTGGGCAGCGAGCACCGCGAAAGTCTCGCGGCCGTGCCGCGACTGGCGCATCAGTTGAACCGCGCCGAGTTCGGCG
>JBKBSH010000180.1:0-5135 GCA_046291795.1 Burkholderiaceae bacterium
GGCACCGGCGCCGGCTCGCGTTCGGCGATCTGCCGGGCGCGGCTGCCGAGCTGCTTCAGCGCGTCGAGCTTGGACTGCACGTCCTCGAGCGCCTCTTCGAGCTGGCCGATGCGCTCGTCGAGCGACTCCTGCGCGTCGCGGATGCGCGCGACCGATTCGGCGCGCTTCTTGAGCTGGGCGCGCTGCTCGCGCACCTGCACCTCGAGCGGCGGCAGCAGCGACCGCACCCACGCTTCGGCATCGCGCTCGGCCGCGGCGAAGACCTCGCGGGACTTCGACACCACCGTGTCGAAGAAGCGTTCGATCAGCGACCACTTGTCGCGCGTCAGCACGGCGAGCGCGCCGAAGTGGTTCCGGTACGCCGCCTCCGCGCGCTCGAGCTCGGCCATGTACGTGTCGAGCGAGAACGGCATCGGCGGCGGCGTGCTCCAGCCCAGTTCCTCGGCGAAGCGGCGCTGCACGCCGAGCACCATCTGCTCGATCTCGAGCAGCTTCGCGCCGGACGCTCGCAGCAGCTCGCGAAGCTGCGAGAAGTAGTCCCTGACCGCCGACAGGAACTGCGGCGTGAGCCGGCTCCTGCGCATGCGTTCGCGCGCCTCGAGCACGCGGCCGCGCAGCGACTCGAGCCGCAACGGTGCGTACGCCTGCTCCGACAGCTTCGACAGCACGAAGCGGGCGGCGACGATCTTGCGCACGTTGTCCTCGAACTCGCGCTGCTCGCCCTGCGCGCGCAGCAGCATGCGTTCGATCGAACTCTGGTTCTTGCCCTGCAGCGCGCGCAGCTCGTACAGCTGCTCGATCAGGTTGCGCTCGCGCGCGGCGAGCGCCTGGCGCACCTCGGTGCTGACGCGGTCGACGACGGCGATCGCCTGGTCGCGCACGATGCGCTGCTTGGCCGGCACCAGCAGGTCCACGAGCGCGCCCTCGAGCGCCGGCAGGCGGCTCAACTGCAGCAGCCGCGCGTCGTCGGTGACCTTGGCGACCAGCCCCTTCTGCGCCGACACCGGAAACACGCGTTCCGGCGCGAGGTCGAGCGTGTGGCTGACGCTGGCGACCTGTCGCTGCACCTCGGCGTCGACCTCGGCTTCGCTCTTCAGCGCGTCCCACAGACCGTCGATCTTGTTCAGCACCGCGATGTGGTTGTGCGCGTTTCCCGAGTCGCCGACGATATGGCGCCAGACGTCGAGGTCGCTCTTGGTGACGCCGGTGTCGGCGGCGAGCACGAACAGCACCGCGTGCGCGCTCGGCACCAGCGACAGCGTCAGCTCGGGCTCGGTGCCGATCGCGTTGAGCCCCGGCGTGTCGAGGATCACGAGCCCCTGCTTGAGCAGCGGGTGCGGAAAGTTGATCACCGCGTGGCGCCAGCGCGAGATCTCGACCATTCCGTGCTTGTCGATCGCGAGCGCCTGGTCCGGGTCGTCGGGGTCGAACAGACCGTACATGCGCGCCTCGTCGACCGACACCTTGACCGTCTCGGCGACCAGCCTGAACGCGTGCAGCATGCCGTCGGGCGAAGACGTGTTGACCGGGAACACGCGCCACTCGGCGGCCGCCTTCTTGAAGTCGGTCGTCGTGCCCAGCCGCGCGCGCGTTTCGATCGGCAGCGCGCGGATGCACGGCGGCAGCGACTCGTCGTACAGCAGCTCGGTCGGGCACATCGTCGTGCGCCCCGCCGACGACGGCAGGATGCGCCGGCCGTAGTCAGCGAAGAAGATCGCGTTGATCAGCTCGGACTTGCCGCGCGAAAACTCGGCGACGAAGGCGATGACGAGCTTGTCCTCGCCGAGCCGGTCGAGCGCGACATCGAGCCGGCGCGCGGCGTCGGGTTCGAGAAGCTGCGACTGCTCGAGCCATCGTCGCAGCTGGGCGATCGCACCCGCGAGCGAATCGCGCCAGGCGCCGTATTCCTGAAAACTCGTCGCGAGTCGATCCATCGGCCACGTCAGGTCCAAGAGGCGCGGACGACTCTAACACGCACCCCCGACAGGCGGACAGCGGCGCGATGGCGAGAATTGGATGATCAAGCGCCCTCTGTTCGTTCGAACCGCGGCGCTCAGCGGCGCTGGCAGCGCGGGCAGTAAAAGGTCGCTCGCTGACCCTGCACGATGCGGCGGATCGGCGCGCCGCAGACCTTGCACGGCAGCCCCGCGCGGTCGTAGACGAAGGCGTCGAGCATGAAATAGCCCTGCGCGCCGTCGGCGCCGACGAAGTCGCGCAGCGTGGTGCCGCCGACGCCGATCGCCTCGGCGAGCACCGCGCGGATCGCTTCGACCAGCCGCGAGCAACGCGCGGGGCCGAGCCGCTGCGCGGGCAGCGCGGGATGGATGCCCGCCCGGAACAGGCTTTCGGACGCGTAGATGTTGCCGACGCCGACCACCACGTCGCCGGCCAGCAGCACCTGTTTGATCGAAGCGCTGCGCCCGCGTGTGCCGGCGTGCAGCCATCGCCCGGTAAAGCGCGGATCGAACGGCTCGATGCCGAGCGCCGCGAGCAGCGGATGCCGCTCGACGTCGCCGGCGCGTGCAGCGTGCCACAGCAGCGCGCCGAAGCGGCGCGGGTCGGTCAGACGCGCCAGCCGGGGCGCCGCATCGTCGAAGACGATGTCGACGTGGTCGTGTCTGCCCGGCGCGGGCGCTTCGCCCAGGTGCAGGCGCCACGACCCGGACATGCCGAGGTGAGAGATCAGCGTGCCGTGCGCGAAGCGCCAAAGCAGATACTTGCCGCGCCGCTCGAGCGCGAGCACAGGCCGGTTCAAGAGCGCGCGCGCGAGCTGCGCCGGAACCGGCCAGCGCAGCCGGCGTTCGCGCACGATGAGCCGCCGCACCGTGCGGCCTTCGACGTGCGGCGCCAGCGCGCGGCGCGTGACCTCGACTTCGGGCAGTTCAGGCATCGCACCGGCTGCGACCGGCCGCCTTCGCGCAGCGCGCGCCCGACCGAGCCGCCGGGCGGACCCCGAAACTCGATTCGACGGTCATCGACGAAGCGCTGCGCACGTGCTGCTTTTCGCGCGGTCGTGCCGATGCCGCGGCACGGCTAAACTGCGGCACGGTGGTCTCGCGCCGGACGCTGCCGCTCGCCGCGGCGTCCGGCGCACTTTTCCGGTGTTCACACGATGGCTCACGCGATGGCATGGTCCCGACGTTTTCCCGCGCTTGCGGCCCTGGCCTGCGCGGCGGCGATTGTAGGTTGCGCGAGCGCGCCGCCGGCAGGACCCCAAGCCGCTCGACCTGCCGGGACGCAGCCGGCCGCGGCGCAGGTCGCCGAACCGAGCCCGCCCGGGTCGGCAGGCGCACCGCCGGACGTGAACCTGACCGGGCCGCTGCTGTTCCAGATCATGGCCGCCGAGGTCGCCCTGCAGCGCGGCGACACGGGTGCGGCCTTCGCAACGTATCTGAGCGTGGCACGCGCCACGCGCGATGCGCGGCTCGCGCGGCGCGCCACGGAAATCGCGGTCGGCGGCCGCGCGGCGCCGCAGGCGCTCGAAGCGGCGCAACTGTGGCGCGATCTCGATCCGACGTCGGCCGATGCGGCGCAGGCGGTGGCCGCGCTGCTGGTCGCCAACGGCAGGTACGACGACGCCGCGACCGCACTGGCGGCGCAGATCAAGGCGGCAGCCGACCCCGTGGCGGAGCTCGGGCGCATCCAGCGTTCACTCGCTCGCGCGCCGGATCGCGCTGCGGGATTCGCGCTGCTCGAAAGGCTCGCGCAACCCTATCGCGACGATCCGCGGATCGGCGCCGACGTGCGGCTCACCCTCGCCGGCGGCGCGCATGCGGCAGGGCTCGCGCAGCGCGCGATCGAGCTGGCGCAGTCGGCGCTGGCGCTGCGTCCGGAGTTCGAGCGCGCGGCGCTCGTCGCCGCGCAACTTCTGGCGCGGCCCGACGGCAAGGACGAGGCGGCCGGACGCGCACGCGCGCTGCAGCTTCTGCGCGACTTCGTCGCACGCAACCCGAAAGCGATCGACGCGCGGATGGGCTACGCGCGGCTGCTCGTGGCCGACGCGAAGTACGACGAAGCGCGCGCGCAGTTCGCGCAGGTGGTCGGCGCCGACGAGCGCAATCTCGACGCGCTGTACGCGCTCGCGGTGCTTTCGCTCGAGACGCCGGCGCTGCGCGCCGACGCGCGCGTACTGTTCGAGCGCTACCTGAAGCTGCTCGGGGAAACCCCGGGGGCGGGGCGCGACCCCGACCCCGCGTACCTGAACCTCGCGCGAATCGCCGAGGAGGAAAAGCGCTATGCCGAGGCGCTGCGCTGGCTCGACCGCATCGGCAGCGGCGAGCAATACGTGAATGCGCGCGTGAGGCGCGCGCTCGTGCTCGGCAAGATGAAGCGCGTCGAAGAAGGCCGCAAGGTGCTCGCCGAAACGACCGTCGCGAGCAACGAGGAGCGCACGCAGATCGTTCTCGCCGAGGCGCAGCTGCTGCGCGAGGCCAGGCGCTATCGCGACGCGTTCGACGTGCTCGCGCAGGGGCTGGCGCGCGCGCCCGACGACGCGGGGCTGCTGTACGACGCGGCGATGGCGGCCGAGCGGCTCGACAAGCTCGACGTGATGGAAACGCACCTGCGGCAGCTGATCAAGCTGCGGCCCGACAACGCGCACGCGTACAACGCGCTCGGCTACACGTTCGCCGATCGCAACATCCGGCTGCACGAGGCGCGCGAGCTGATCGAAAAGGCGCTTGAGCTTTCGCCCGACGACGGCTACATCCTGGACTCGATGGGCTGGGTCCACTTCCGTCTAGGCGACCTCGCCCGCGCGCGCGAGTACCTGGAACGCGCGTACAGGCTCAAGCCCGAGGCGGAGGTCGCGGCGCACCTGGGCGAGGTGATGTGGGCGCAGGGCGAACGCGACGCGGCGCGCCGGCTGTGGCGCGAGTACTGGAAGAAGGAGCCGGACAACAAGACGTTGAAGGCCACGCTCGCCCGGCTCAAAGTCAGGCTGTAGCACGTGTCTCGTCCGATGCTGCGCCGGCATCAGGCGTCTCGCCCGGGATCGACCCGTGCGCGCCTGGCGGCACTGGTCCTGTCGGGCGGACTCGCCGCGTGCGCGAGCCTGCCGCCGCAGCCGCCGGCCGAACGCGTGCACACGGGGCGCTTCTCGGCGATCGCGCAACTCGACGATCGTCAGGAGAACG
>JBKBSH010000181.1:0-5117 GCA_046291795.1 Burkholderiaceae bacterium
GCAGACGATCGCCGCCACCGCGAAGCACAGCGCGTAGCTTCCGCTCGCCCGCTGCAGCACGCCGAACAGGAACGGGCAGACGACCACGCCGACGAACGTGAAGAACAGGCAGCCTCCGGTCGCGAGCCCTGCCCTTCCCGCCGGCGCGAGCCGCGCGACTTCCGCGAGATAGACGCCGTTCCAGCCGATCGCGGTCGCGCCGAGCGCGGCGCTGACCGCGGCGAGCGCCGCGAGCGGCCAATCGGGCGTAAACAGCGCGGCGAAGACGCTCGCTGCGGCCATCAGTGCGCCGAGCCACGCGAGCACCGCGCGCGCGGACAGCCAGCGATCGGCGATCGCGCCCCAGACTATGCGCCCAGCCACGCCGGCGACGTTGGCCGTCGTCAGTCCGAGCCCCGCGACGACCAGCGGCAGCCCGATCTCCTCCGCCAGATACGCGACGATGAAACTCGACACGCACATCTGCATGCCCGCGTAGACGAACGAAACCGCAGCCATCGTTCGCAGCGGCGCCGATGCGGCGACGAGCTTCAGCCCCGCGACGAGCTGGCCCGCTGACAGTCGCGCCGAACGGTCGCGGTCCGCATCGAGCTTCGCGCGCAAGGGCTGAACAGCGAATGCGACCAGCGCGCACGCGGCGGCGATCACGAGCACGGCTGCGTGCCAGCCGTAAGCCACCGCGAGCGGCGGCACGACCAGGCCCGCAAGCGCCGCACCCGCAGGCACACCGGTCTGCTTGATCGAAAAAGTCAGCGCCAGTTTCTCGCGCGGCGTGGTTCTCGCCAGCACGTGGCTGGAGGCCGGCGTGATCGGCCCGTAACCCGCGCCGACCAGCAACGCCGCGGCCGCGACCGCGGAGAGCGCCGGCGCCAGCCCGAGCGCCAGACCGCCCGCGCACGCGATCAGGCACAGCTGCGACAGCCGGATCGCACCCACCCGCAGCACGATGCCGCCGCCGATCAGCGCCGCGGTCGACGAACCGACGTACAGCAGCGCGATGTAGGTGCCGACCATCGAAGTCGGCACCGCCAGCTCGCGCGCGACCACGGGCGCGATCGCGGGCAGCGTCAACGCCGCGGCGGCGGCTGCGATCTGGATCGCGGTCGTGGCGACGAGCGCGACGGTGGCGGGGTTCATCGGCAGGGCGCGACTTTACCCGGGTAGCATCGGCGGTCGTCGTCGAGCGGAGGCGCCGCGATGGGTGAGGACTGGGTCGAGATCGTCAAGAACGTGCTCGTGATCTTCGGCATTCCGACCGCGCTGGCGGGCGCCTGGAAGGCGCTGCGCGAACTGGCGCTCGGCACGCGCGAGAAGGCGAAGGAAAACCGCATCCGCCAGGCGCTCGCCGCGCGCGACATGCTCAAGGATCTGTTCGCGAGCGCCAAGGCGCGCGCCGCGCTGCAGATGCTCGACTGGTCGGGCCGGCAGTTCAGCGACGGCGACCACACCTTCGAGGTCGGCGCGGCGGACCTCGGCCGCGCGCTGCGCACCGATCGCCTCGCCTTCGACCACAAGGAGATGTTCATCCGCGACTGCTTCGAGGAGCTGTTCGACCGCGTCGAGCAGCTTCAGCACTTCGTCAACATCGGCCTGCTGAACTTCGACGACGTCGCGCTCCCGCTGGAGTACTACGCGCGCAAGATCGTCGCCGACCTGCCTTCGTTCGAACCCTTCCTGCTCGAGTACGGCTACCCCAACGCGCACGAGCTGCTGACCCGTGCCGCAGGCCGGTAGGCCGACCCCGCGGCCGCGGCGTCGGGTTCCGCCGCACGGAACTTGATTGCAGCCGGGAGCCGACGACAATGGGGCAAGACCGCGCAGCGGACCGCGTGGCCGGCACGCTTGAGGAGGAAGCGATGAGAAGGATCCTTCTGCCGCTCGCGGCGACGGCGCTCGTCGCGGGTTGCGCCGCGCTCGGAAGCGGCTCGACCGCAGACAGCGAAATCGACGGCGCGTATGTCGCTGCCGTCGAGCGCGCGGCGAAGCGCTTCGGTACCCAGGTCATCTGGGTCAACTACCCGCGCAAGCGCGCAGACTCGACCCAGTAGGCCCCTCTGCCGAGGTCGGGACCGGCCGAGGGGCGCGGGACCGCGCTGGGCGGCGATCCTGCGCGCCTACGGCGACTCGGCGAGTCGCTTCAGGTTGGCCAAACCGCCCTCGAAGTCCGGCCCCACCAGCCGGTCCATCATCACGCCAAACCAGCGGTTCAACGGGTTCGAACCCATGTCGCCCTCGTTGGACCACGACACGCGAACGCCCGCGTCGTCGGGCACGACGCGCAGCAGACCCTTCGACTGCATGCCGAATTCGGGAAAGCCGAGCCGGTAGGCGAGACGGTTGGGCGGCTCGGCCTCGACGAACTCCATTTCACCGTTGCCTTCGGTCCGGCTCTGCCAAGACCACTTTGCGCCGATGCCCGACGGCGGCCCCGCGTATTCGACCTTCATCGCCGGATCGCGCTGGTTCCACACCGTCCAGCGCTTCCATTCGCGCGGATCGGCGATCAGCGCGTAGACCTTCTCCGCCGGCGCGTCGATCGCGACGCTGCGCTCGACGTAAAACCGCGAAGGCAGCAGGAATCCGACGCCGACGAAGGCGAGCGCCAGCACGACCACGGCCAGCACGACGCGAACGAGCCATTTCATCGCCGCCCCCCTCACTATGATGAAGGCGCAGATCTTGCCACCGAACGCAGATGTTTCGCCGCCTGATTTTCGCCGTCTGTGTCGCAGCGATCGCCGGCTGCGCGACGCCGGCCGCGGTCGCGCCGGGCACCCCCGAGTCGCAGTTGCGCGCGCAGTTCGGACACCCGGCCGCGGAACACGCGCTCGAAGCCGGAGCGAAGCGTCTCGAGTACCCCGGCCCGTTTCAGCAGACCAAGTACATGGTCGACGTGGACGCGAGCGGCCGCGTGCAGCGCGTCGAACAGGTGCTGACCTTCGAGAAGTTCGCACGCCTGCGCGTCGGCATCGACGACCGCACGGTCGTGCTGCGCGAGTTCGGCGTCCCGTTCTACGAGCAGCGGTTTCCGCTCGCCGGCCTGACCGCCTGGATGTATCCGTACAAGGAAAACGGCGTCTGGGACTCCGAGATGGCCGTGTACTTCGACAAGGACGGGATCGTGCGCAAGGTCGAGTCGGGCCCGGATCCGCGTTTCATCCGCGACGGCCCGGACCGCGACCGCGATCGCTAAGATGCGGGCCGCGCGCGACGACGATCGTCGATCCGGCGTCATCGTCGTCGGGAAACACCGAATTGCCCGCCTCGGACGGGCGACGACAATGCGGCTGCAACCGATCGCCCCGCGTTCCGCGACATGGAGCACGACACTCCTTCGAGCCGCCCGGCGCTGTCGCTGCAGAGCAAGCTGGACCGCATCGCCCATGAACGCGACGTGCTCGCGCTGATGCGCGAGCTGGCGCGCGCAGGCCTGCGCGAGGGCGATGCCGTCCGCCACGCTTGCACCGGCGATGCCGGCCGGCTCTGGATCGACCGCGAAGGCGATCCTCCGCGCATCGTCGTACTGATCGAAACGGGCGCCCGCGAGGTCTATTCGGCGGACTTCTGGCGGCCCGCCTGATTCGCCCTTCGGCCCAGCGCTAACCGCACGGCCGGGCACACCGCGATGGCGGCGCGTGTCCACCCCTTTTGCCGACAATGCGTTAGGCGGGGGAGCTCATGCAAAGGTCGAACCGGCGTGGCACACTTGCCGTCATGCAAACCTCGGAGTCTGCGCCAAGGATCCTGATCGTCGACTCCCACGGCCAACCGGTCCGCTGGGCCGTCCTGGCGCGCGCCGCGCGCTACTACGCGTCGGGCAAGGTCCTGACCGACCTCGGCGAGAACGTCTTCTCGATGTGCGGCGGCGTGCAGGAGGAATCGGGGCAGCGCTCGGAGTTCGTCACCAGCTCGATCGTGATGATCCGCGGCCGGCACCGCATCCCGAGCGGGCACGCGCACGTCGGGCTCACCAAGCATCGTCTGTTCCTCCGCGATCGCCAGGTCTGCGCGTACTGCGGCGAGCGGTTCCCGGAGACCGAGCTGACGGTCGAGCACATCGTTCCGGTGTCGCGCGGCGGGTTGCATACCTGGACCAACGTCGTGACCGCCTGCCGCTCGTGCAACACGCGCAAGGGCAACCGCACGCCCGAGCAGGCCAAAATGCCGCTGCTGTACGTGCCGTACGCGGTGTGCCGCAACGAGGGTTTCATCCTCAGCAACCGGCGCATCCTCGCCGATCAGATGGCCTTCCTGCAGGTCACGCTGCCCAAGTATTCGCGCTGGGCGCACGCGTAAAGCGCTACGAGGCGCGCAATCGCTCGAACATCTCGCGCGCAGCGGCCAGTGCTTCTGCGCGGATCTCGCGGCTGTGCGTGAAGGCGACCTGCACGCCGGCGGGGCGCAGGATGCACGCCTCGCGATCTTCGCCGGCGGCCGCCACCGCCCAACACGTCGCGCCCGACACGCCGTCGAGCGGCGGCGCGTGGATGTCGATGCCGTCGAGGCGGCGCGCGGTCCGCGCGTAGGCGACGCGCAGTTCGTCGGCACCGGCGCAGCGCGCTCGCGTGAACAACACGACCGGCCGCGCGTAGACGACCGCGTCGGCGCGGCGCGTCTGCGCGTACGGATAGCCGGCGACGACGAAGATCTCGCCGCCGGCCGCAACCTCCTCGGGAACGAGCGGCGCGGCAGGCCAGTGACGCGCCAGTCTCTGCGCGGCGGCCGCGTCGCCGATCACGATGAAGGCGAGATCGCGCGTCGGGTGCTCGATCACGCGCGGCGCGGCGGCGCGCAGCCACAGGATGCGCCCGCTCGCGCCGAGCGGAACGCCCAGGTCCCCCAGCGCCGCGCCGGTTTCGAACAGGTGCCGGCAAGTCAGCACGAGCCAGCGGCCGTCGGCGCGGAACAGCGCCGCGCTGGCGAGCGGCTCGGGACGGCCGTCGAGCAGGCGCAGCAGCGGCAGCGCGCGCCGCGTGAGCGCTGCGGCGATGGCCTGCGCCCGCTCGGGCGCAATGCCGGTGTCGAGATCGATCGGAACGGTTTCGACGGGTTGCCACGTCATGAAAAAAAGCGTACCGCCGTCGCGGCCGTCCGGTCGAGCGAGATACGCCGTCACG
>JBKBSH010000182.1:0-5114 GCA_046291795.1 Burkholderiaceae bacterium
GCGGTCAGCGTATCGAACAGCGCGAAGTGCTGGTGCACCATCGCGATGCCGAGCGCTCGCGCGGCCTGCGGGCCGTCGATCACGACCGTTCGCCCGTCGAAGGCGATTTCCCCTGCGTCCGGCCGCACCTCGCCCGCGACGATCTTCATCAGCGTGCTCTTGCCGGCGCCGTTTTCGCCGAGCACCGCATGGATTTCGCCGGCCGCCACTTCGAGCGACACCGCGTCGTTGGCGAGCACCGCGGGGTAGCGTTTGCTGACGTTCCTCAGCGACAGGCGAGGCGGCATGCGGCGGACGCGGGCGGGACTTGGGTCTTCTTGTAGCGACCGGTGGCGGAGGCGGTGAGATTCGAACTCACGGTGGAGTTGCCCCCACGGCAGATTTCAAGTCTGCTGCCTTAAACCGCTCGGCCACGCCTCCGAAGGCGCGCATTGTGCCGGTTTTGTCTGCGGCCGCGAACTTCGTTCGCTTGACTTCGGCTGCGCCGAAGTCAGCCTTCGACGCAATGCGCTCCGCGCATTGTGCCGCACGTGCGGGCCGCGCGGTGCTCAGCGGGCGCGCAGCTTCGCGGTCGCGGCGTCGATCGCGCTGGCGAGGTAGCCTTCGTAGAATCCCGCGCCGTCGAGGCCGATCAGCGGTTCGCCGAGCGGAACCAGATTCGCGTCGACCAGCAGCACGACCGGAACGACGCGTACACCGAACCGCGCCGCGAACCGTGACTCGGTGACCGGAGCGCCGTCGGTGTCGATGAAGCTGCGCTGGCTGACGATGTCGACCTCGCGGATCAGCACGCCGGCGCGCGGGTCGCGCGCCCGCGGTGCCAGGTAGCTGCGCCGGACTTCGATGCAGTACGGGCAGCCCGGCGTGCTGAAGAAAAGCAGCAGCGGAACGCGCTCGCGGCGTACACGCGCGAGCAGCGCGCGCACGTCGTCGATCGGTTCGAGCACTTCGCCAGCGGCCGGTCGCGCCCGTGTCGCACCGGCGAACGCAAACGCGAGCAACGCGGCGAGCCAGCGCCGTCGTCCGAGCCGCCGCAGATCCATGTGCGCGCCGCAGGCGAGCTTCGCTCAGGCGATTCCCGGATTGCCCTGCATGCCCTTGATCGTCGGCAGGTTCAGTCGCCGCGGCTTGAGGACCTTCTGATCGCGCAGGTAGCCGGCGACGACGTCCCAGATCGGCTCGCCCCGCGCGCCTTCCGCGACCGGCGCCCAGCCGGCGACCTTGTACGTCTTCTTCGGGTCGATCGGCTTGCCGTCGAGCCGCATGTCGGAGATGCGGCTGCCCATCGTCGCGTTCGGATCGATCGCGTACTGCAGCCCGCCGACGCGCACCATGTCGCCGCCCTGCTGCAGATACGGATCGGGATTGAACAGGTTGTCGGCGACGTCTTCGAGGATCGTCTTGATCATCTCGCCCGACAGGTCGGTCAGCGTCGTGTACGGATACGTGATCGCGGTCTGGTCCATCACGTGTTCCATCAGGATCGTCTGTCCCGGCAGCAACGACGTGCCCCAGCGGAAGCCGGGCGAAAACGCGATCTGCGCGCCCTTCACCGTCATCAGCGCGTCGCAGATCAACTGGTCGAACGTGCCGTTGAAGTTGCCGCGCCGGTACAGCAGCCCTTCGGTGACCGCGAGCTTCTCGCCGAGCTTCGCCTCGTACGGTTCGCGTACCTTCTTGATGAAAGCGTCCATCTGCGCATCGGCCGGCAGCAGATTGGCGAACACCGGAAGCAGCTTGTAACGGTAGTCGGCGATCCTGCCGCTCTTGACGTCGAAGTCGAGCACCGCGAGGAACTTGCCGTTGCTGCCGGCGTTCGTCACGAGCGTCTGCCCGCCCGCGTTCTTGACGATCGAAGGCACCGGCACGGCGTCGTGCGTGTGGCCGCCGAAAATCGCGTCGATGCCGCGCACCCGCGAAGCCATCTTCAGATCGACATCCATGCCGTTGTGGCTGAGCACGACGACGACCTGCGCGCCCTTGGCACGCACTTCATCGACGTGCTTCTGCATCGTGTCGTCCTTGATGCCGAAGCTCCAGTCGGGGATCAGGTAGCGCGGGTTGGCGATCGGCGTGTAAGGAAATGCCTGCCCGATCACGGCGACCTTGACGCCGTTCATCTCCTTGATGACGTAAGGCGCGAAGACCTGGTCGCCGAAGTCGGTGGTCGTGACGTTCTGTGCGACGAAGTCGATCCTGCCCTTGAAGTCGCGGTCGACGATCTCCTGCACGCGCTTGTGCCCGAGCGTCATTTCCCAGTGCGGCGTCATGATGTCCACACCGAGCAGCTTGCACGCGTCGACCATGTCCTGCCCGTTCGTCCATAGCGCCGTGCCCGATCCCTGCCAGGTGTCGCCGCCGTCGAGCAGCAGCGCGCCGGGACGCGACGCCCTGATGCGCTTGATCAGTGTGGCGAGATGCGCGAACCCGCCGACCTTGCCATAGGTGCGCGCCGCCGCTTCGAAGTCGAGGTACGTGAACGCGTGCGCCTCGATCGACCTCGGGGCGATGCCGAAGTGCTTCAACAGGTGCTCGCCGACCAGGTGCGGGGCCTTGCCGCGCGCGTCGCCGACGCCGAGGTTGACGCTCGGCTCGCGGAAATAGATCGGCAGAAGCTGCGCGTGGCAGTCGGTGAAGTGCAGGAAGTGCACGTTGCCGAAGCGCGGCACCTCGTAGAGTCTGCGCGCGGCGTCGGGCTGCTGCGCCAGCACGTCGCGCGCTGCGATCGGCATGCCGGCCGCGGCGGCCGCCGCCAGCACCTGCATGAACTCGCGTCGGTTCATCGACATCGGACTTCTCCCTGCGGTCACCGCCTTGCAGCGAAGCGAACGAGCGCGGCGACGTCTTCGGCGAACATCTCGCCGAGCTCGCGAAAAACGATCCGGCCTTCCGCATCGACCACGTACACCTCGGGCAGCGCCTTGCGCCGACCGAACCAGGACTCCGACTGCGGTCCGGCCATCGCGACCGCGAACGTGTAGTCGCGCTCGGCCATGTACTTGCGTACGGGCACGGGATCCTTGTCGATCGAGAACGTCAGCACGACGAGCCCCTTGCCACCTTGCTGCGCGTGCAGCTTCTGGATGTGCGGGTTCTGCGCCGCACAGAACGGGCACCAGGTCGCCCAGAATTCGACGACCACGGCCCTGCCTTTCAAATCCGCGGCCCGCAGCACGCGCCCGTCGACCAGCGTGACGTCCGACCACACGACGCGATCACCGACGTCGGCCGGGTGCGCGGCCCGAAGGGGCAGCACCGCTGCGAGCAGCGCCAGCAGCAGGCGGCGAACGAGTTTCATCGCTTTCGAGCAGCCCAAAAAAAGGGCGGCACCGGCCCGGCGCCGCCCTGCTCGCTTGTCCGGCGCTACTGGTTGACCGGCGATGCCGGATCCAGCAGCAGCGCCATCACGTCCTTGATCTGCGCCTCGGTCAGGATGCCGGCGTCACCGAAACGCGGCATCGCAGAGCAGGCATTGAACGAGTGCGCGTTCCAGATCTTGGCCCAGGTGTAGCGCAGCGTCTGCTCGGTGTTGCCGCGCAGCTTGCCGTAGTTGTAGAGCGACGGGCCGATGTTGCCGAACGAGATTTCGGCCTTCGACAACTGGTGGCAGGCGTAGCAGTTGCCGCCGGCCGGGTCGCCCGCCTTGTCGTTCCACTGCAGGCCGCGTCCCGTCTGCGCGATCTTCTCCCCGGACTTGTAGTCGCCGAGCCACTTGCCGTCGGTGGGATACTTGACCGAGGCGAGCGCGGCCTTCTCGAGTCGCTCGCGCACGTCTTTCGGCGGGTGGTTGTTCGTTTCGGAGCAGATGCGCTGCAGTTCGGTCTGGTTCAGCCGATCGACCTTGGCAATTCCCCGATCCTTGAAGCTGGACTTGATGACCGAAAGCGTTTCTTCCTTGGTCGGCGGCGTGTACATCATCGACGCGCAGCCGGCGACGGCGGCCGCGCCGGCGGCGGCCACGACGAGTTTGATTTTCATCGCGTTGCCCTCCGTTAGCGCTTGATCGACGGCGAATCCATCTTGCCGCCGTTGGCCTTGACGCCGAGGAACGTGATCAGGTCGATCGTTCCCTGCGAGACGAAGATCGGCTCGGGCCAGCGCTGTTGCCGGAAGCAGTCGTTCAGCCGCCACTGCATCGTGCGAAGTGCGCCCTGCGACACGCGATACGCAGGCCACGTCGCGAACGCTCGCTGCGCGGGTTCGGGCCTCTCGAAGTTCGGCAAGTCCTGCAACCGGATGCGCTGGCCGTCGACACCGTGGCAGGTCGCGCAGGCGAAATCGTACGGTCCGGCGCGCATGTAAAAGAGCTGCTTGCCGCGCTCGAATGACGCCTTCTCTTTCGGGTGGTTCTGAGGTACCGCGATCGGCATGCCGCGCGACTGCTCGACGACGTAGGCGGTGATCGACTCGATGTCGGTCGCGCGCTGGCCGGCGCCCGAGAACGGGCTCTTGGTCACCGCGGCGCGATCGAAGCCCTGCAGCGTGACCATGCAGTGGACGAGCCGCGCCTCGAAGTCCATCACCTGATCGGCGTCGGCAAAGTAGCGCGGAAGTTGCGCGTACGCGCCCTTGACCACGCCCGGCCCGAGACCCAGGTCGCACTGCTCGAGCGAAGCGTTCTTCGGACCGCGTTTGGTCTTCCACAACTCTTCACCGCGCACGACCAGCAGTTCGGCCGGATTGCCATCCTGCAGCATCTGCCGATAGCGCTCGATCTCCTGGATGGTCCTGTCCTTGTCCTGCGCAGCAGCGCCTGACACAGCCAGCGCCAAGCCAGCGCCCGCGAGAACCGGCGCAAGCGTTCGCATCAACGATGCAGGTCGTCTCCTTGTCATCAGTGCTCCTTGTGACTTTATCGGAAAACTATCCGTCCTCTGCGGGACGTCGGTGAACGTGGGCGTCTTGCCTGCGCGGCAACCGCGACGACGGTCGTTGCCGCCCAGCGCGAAACACGCGCTCGCTTGCTCTTTCCGCCTTCGACCCGTACGAGATCCAGCCCGGGGCATCGGGGCGCCTGGACTCAGTTGATCGTCGCCTTGTCCGTCCGGCTCTCGCCCTTGTTGTCGACCCAGGTCACGACGATCTCGTCGCCCTTCTTGCCGCCCTTGAACTTG
>JBKBSH010000183.1:0-5113 GCA_046291795.1 Burkholderiaceae bacterium
TCATGATCTTGAACGCGAGCGCGGCGAACTTCTCGTCGTCGTCGGCTCTGCGCTGCGCCGGCTTGTCGCCGCCGTCGATGCCTTTGACCGGAGGGATGTCGACCGGCGACGGGAGAAACTCGATGACCGCGTCGAGCATCCGCTGCACGCCCTTGTTCTTGAACGCGCTTCCGCACAGCATCGGTTGGATCTCGCCGGCGATCGTGCGCAGCCGCAGCCCGCGCTTGATCTCGTCCTCGGACAGTTCGCCGCCTTCGAGGTACTTGTTCATCAGTTCCTCGTTGGCCTCGGCGGCCGCCTCGATCATCTTCTCGCGCCACTCCTGCGCGACGTCGCGCAGCTCGGCGGGGATGTCGCGGTACTCGAACTTCATGCCCTGCGACGCGTCGTCCCACACGATCGCCTTCATCTTGATCAGGTCGACCACGCCCTTGAAGTTCTCCTCGGCGCCGATCGGCACGACGACGGGCACCGGATTGGCTTTCAGGCGGGCGCGCATCTGCTCGTACACCTTGAAGAAATTGGCGCCGGTGCGGTCCATCTTGTTGACGAAGGCAAGCCGCGGCACGCCGTACTTGTTCGCCTGCCGCCAGACCGTCTCGGACTGCGGCTGGACACCGCCGACCGCGCAGTAGACCATGCAGGCGCCGTCGAGCACACGCATGCTGCGTTCGACCTCGATCGTGAAGTCGACGTGGCCCGGCGTGTCGATGATGTTGATGCGGTGCTCGGGGAACGACAGGTCCATGCCGCGCCAGAACGTGGTGGTCGCGGCCGACGTGATCGTGATACCGCGCTCCTGCTCCTGCTCCATCCAGTCCATCGTCGCGGTGCCGTCGTGCACCTCGCCGAGCTTGTGGTTGACGCCGGTGTAAAAAAGGATCCGCTCCGTCGTCGTCGTCTTGCCGGCGTCGATGTGCGCGGAGATACCGATGTTCCGGTACCGCTCGATGGGCGTCTTGCGTGGCATAAGTAGACCTCTTGTGACCGGCCGCGCGCAGGTCGACCGGCGTTGCAGCCTTCGTTAAAACCTGAAGTGCGCGAAGGCCTTGTTCGCCTCCGCCATGCGGTGCACTTCCTCGCGCTTCTTCATCGCGCCGCCGCGCCCTTCGGCCGCGTCCATCAGCTCGCCGGCCAGACGCAGCGGCATCGACTTCTCGCCGCGCTTTTTCGCGGCTTCGCGCAGCCAGCGCATCGCCAGGGCCATCCGCCGCACCGGCCGCACCTCGACCGGGACCTGGTAGTTGGCGCCGCCGACGCGACGGCTCTTGACCTCGACCATCGGTTTGACGTTGGCGAGCGCCTGCGTGAACACCTCGAGTGCGTTCTTGCCGGTCTTGCTTTCGATCTGCGCGAGCGCGCCGTAGACGATTCGCTCGGCGACCGCCTTTTTGCCGTCGAGCATGATGACGTTCACGAACTTCGTGACGTCCGAGCTGTTGAATTTCGGATCCGGAAGGATCTCGCGCTTCGGTACTTCGCGACGACGGGGCATGGGAGTTTTCCTCGGTCTTCAGTCGAAAGTGGCGCCTGGCCACGGTGGCAGCCCCATGGTGACGGGCTGCGACTTACTCGGCCGGTGCGCCGCTTCGGCGCGACGGCCGCATACGCAAAGATCCCTAGCTCGCCTTCGGACGCTTGGCGCCGTACTTCGAGCGGGCCTGCTTGCGATCTTTCACACCCTGCGTATCGAGCGAACCGCGCACGATGTGGTAGCGCACGCCCGGCAGGTCCTTCACGCGACCGCCGCGAATCAGAACGACCGAGTGCTCCTGCAGGTTGTGACCCTCGCCGCCGATATAGGAGATCACTTCGAAGCCGTTGGTCAGCCTCACCTTGGCGACCTTGCGCAGGGCCGAATTGGGCTTCTTCGGCGTCGTGGTGTACACGCGCGTGCACACCCCGCGCTTCTGCGGGCTGTTCCTCAGCGCCGGGCTCTTGCTCTTGACACTCGTCGATTCGCGCGGCTTGCGAACCAGTTGATTGATGGTCGGCATTGTGGTGTCCGCCTGGTCTGGGTCTGTCAAATCCGGAGTCGCCCGCACCGGGCGGGAAACCATGCTATTCGGTTGCCTTCGGGACTTGCACCGGAAGCGGTGCCTTTGGAACGGGTTACACGCAAGCAGCGGGCGAGCGGGCGACCTCAAAGAACACCGGGTCCGAGCGGACTCCGAAGAGCCGAAGATTTTCCTTTGCCGGCCCTACTCTTGTCAAGGCGAACGGGCGCGAAGCGCAGGGAATGGAACAAGACGAAGGAACGAGGGCAAAGCGCCGGCGCTGCGGCCGGCCCTTCGCCCTCGTTGCGAAGTCGCGGCAATGCGCCGGGCCTAGGACTCCTGGCCCTCTTCGCCGCCCTCGGCGCTGTCGAAGATCTCGGCCGGCTGCCCGGTCGCCTCCAGCGCGGCGAGCGCTTCGCGTTCGGCCGCCTCGAACTCCTCCTTCTCCTTGCGGGCACGGTGGTACGCCAACCCCGTTCCGGCCGGGATCAGGCGGCCGACGATCACGTTCTCCTTCAGGCCGCGAAGCTCGTCCCGCTTGCCCATGATCGCCGCCTCGGTCAGCACACGCGTGGTTTCCTGGAACGATGCCGCCGAGATGAACGAGTCCGTCGACAGCGAAGCCTTCGTGATGCCGAGCAGCACGTTCTCGTACAGCGCCGGCCGCTTGCCGGCATTGATCGCCTTGTCGTTCTCGTCCAGCAGTTCGGACCGTTCGACCTGTTCGCCGGTGATGAACGGCGTGTCTCCCGGTTCGATGATCTGCACCCGGCGCAGCATCTGACGGACGATCACCTCGATGTGCTTGTCGTTGATCTTCACGCCCTGCAACCGGTAGACGTCCTGCACCTCATCGACGATGTAACGCGACAGCGCCTCGATACCCAGCAGGCGCAGGATGTCGTGCGGATCCGCCGGCCCGTCGACGATCAGCTCACCCTTGTTGACGACCTGGCCGTCGTGAACGAGCACGTGCTTGTCCTTCGGGATCAGGAACTCGTGCTCCTTGCCGTCGAGGTCGGTGATGATCAGCCGCTGTTTGCCCTTCGTCTCCTTGCCGAAGGTCACGGTGCCGGTGACCTCGGCCAGCATGCCAGCGTCCTTCGGCGAGCGCGCCTCGAACAGCTCGGCGACCCGCGGCAGACCGCCGGTGATGTCGCGCGTCTTCTGCGACTCGGTCGGGATCCGCGCGAGCACCTCGCCCACCGCGACCTGCTGCCCGTCGCGAACGACGATCAGCGCGCCGACCGGGAAGCTGATCGTCACCGCGTGATCGGTGCCGGGGATCTTGACCTCCTCCCCCTTGTCGTTCAGCAGCTTGACCTGCGGGCGGACGCCCTTGGCCGACGTCGTTCGGCGCTTGGCGTCGATGACGACCAGCGTCGACAGGCCGGTGACCTCGTCGATCTGCTTGGCGACGGTGACGCCCTCCTCGACATTCTCGAACTTCACCGTACCCGCGTACTCGGTGATGATCGGACGTGTCAGCGGATCCCAGCCCGCAAGCTGCGTTCCGGCGCGGACCGCCTTGCCGTCGCCGACCAGCAGCGTCGCGCCGTAAGGCACCTTGTGACGCTCGCGTTCGCGGCCGTTGTCGTCGACGATCGTCACTTCACCCGATCGGGAGATGACGACCTGTTCGCCCTTGGCGCTCGTCACGTAGCGCATCGTGCTGGTAAAGCGCACGGTACCGTTGCTCTTCGCTTCGACGCTGGACGCCACCGCCGCGCGCGACGCCGCGCCGCCGATGTGGAACGTGCGCATCGTCAGCTGCGTACCGGGTTCCCCGATCGACTGCGCGGCGATCACGCCGACCGCCTCGCCGACGTTGACCAGCGAGCCGCGCCCCAGGTCCCGGCCGTAGCACTTCGCGCACAGGCCATAGCGCGTATCGCAGGTCAGCGGCGTACGCACGCGCACCTCGTCGATGCCGAGTTGCTCGATGCGCTCGACCGCATCCTCGTCGAGCAGCGTGCCGGCCGGATACAGCACGTCCTGCGTGTCGGGGCTGATGACGTCGACCGCCGCGACGCGACCGAGGATTCGGTCCCGCAGCGCCTCGATCACTTCGCCGCCCTCGACGAGCGCTTTCATGCCGACGCCGTTGTTCGTGCCGCAGTCGTCCTCGGTGACGACCAGATCCTGCGTCACGTCGACCAGACGCCGGGTCAGGTAGCCGGAGTTGGCCGTCTTCAGCGCGGTATCCGCCAGACCCTTGCGCGCGCCGTGCGTCGAGATGAAGTACTGCAGGACGTTCAGACCTTCGCGGAAGTTCGCGGTGATCGGCGTCTCGATGATCGAGCCGTCGGGCTTCGCCATCAGGCCGCGCATGCCGGCGAGCTGCCGGATCTGCGCGACCGAGCCGCGCGCGCCCGAGTCCGCCATCATGAAGATCGAGTTGAACGACTCCTGCCTGACCTCGTTGCCGTGGCGGTCGCGCGTCACCTCGGTGGCGAGCTGGTCCATCATCACCTTGCCGACCTGGTCGCCGGCGCGACCCCAGATATCGACCACCTTGTTGTAGCGCTCGCCCTGCGTGACGAGGCCGGAGGTGTACTGCGCCTCGATCTCCTTCACCTCGCGCTCGGCGGCGCGGATGATCTCCTCTTTCTGCGCCGGCACCAGCATGTCGTCGATCGCGATCGAGAGCCCCGCGCGGGTGGCGAGCGCGAAGCCCGCCTGCAACAGCCGGTCGGCGAAGATCACGGTCTCGCGCAGACCGACGCGGCGGAAAGCCGTGTTGATCAGCTTCGAGATCTCTTTTTTCTTCAGCGGCTTGTTCAGCACGGAGAAAGGCAGACCGGCCGGCAGGATCTCGGACAGCAACGCGCGGCCGACGGTGGTCTCGTAGCGCGTGACGCGCTGCGTCTTTTCGCCGGTGGCCCTGTCGACATCGAACTCGCTGATGCGCACGGTGATGCGCGTCTGCAGCTCGACTTCCTTGTTCTCGTAGGCGCGGTGCACCTCGGCGACATCGGCGAAGAACGCACCCTCGCCCTTGCCGTTGACCTTTTCGCGGGTGGCGTAGTAAAGCCCGAGCACCACGTCCTGGCTCGGCACGATCGACGGATCGCCGTTGCTCGGGAACAGGATGTTGTTCGACGCCAGCATCAGCG
>JBKBSH010000184.1:0-5111 GCA_046291795.1 Burkholderiaceae bacterium
CGCGGCGGACACACGCATCCAAGTGCTCGGCAACTGCGTCGGCGAGAACAGGCTGCCCGGCGCGCACAGGATGCCCTGCTCGGCGCCGGCGGCCGCGCTCGCGTTGGTATCGCGGCCGAAGTCGGCCCACAGGAAGATGCCGGCGACGGGCTGCACGAACAGCTTGACACCCATTTTTTCGAGCGCGCGCGCGGTGCGGTCGCGCGCGGCGTCGCGCCTGCCGCGCAGCCGCTCGAGGTGCCGGCGGTACTGCCCTTCGGCGAGGATGCGCGCGACGACGCGCTCGGTGAGTTCCGGCGTCGTGAGCCCCGTCAGCATCTTCAGCTCGGCGATCGGTTGCGCGACGTCGGGGTGCGCCGCGATGAACCCGACCCGCAGGTTCGCCGCCAGCGTCTTGGAGAAACCGCCGACGTAGACGACGCGCTTGAGTTGATCGAGGCTCGCCAGCCGCATGCACGACGACGAGCCGCGCCCCGGATGCAGGTCGCCGTAGACGTCGTCCTCGACGATCGTGAATCCGTACTCGTCGGCGAGCTTCAGCAGCCGATGCGCATTGGCCGCCGACAGCGACGTGCCGGTCGGGTTGTGCAGCACGCTGCCGACGACGAACAGCTTCGGCTGATGCCGCGTCAGCAGGTTGGCGAGCACCGCGGTGTCGGGCCCGTCGAGTCCGCGCGGAACGCCGACGACCTTCGCGCCGAACGCGGCGAAGCGGCCGAACATCAGGTACCACGCCGGGTCTTCGACGAGCACCGTGTCGCCCGGCGCGATGAAGTGCCTTGCGACCAGATCGATGCCGTGCGTGACGCCGCTGGTGGTGACGATCTGCTCCGGGCTCGCGCCGATGTCGGACTGGGCGAGCCGCTGCGCGAGCTGCTCGCGCAGCGGCAGATAGCCTTCGGGCACGCCGTAGTTGAGCAACGCCGCGCCCGCGCTGCGGCCGATCGCACGCACCGCCGCGGCGACGAGTTCGCCGTCGAGCCACGCCGGCGGCAGCAGCCCCGCGCCCGGATGATCGCTCGCGGGCGCCTGCCTCAGCATGCTGCGCAAGAGCCAGACCACGTCGATCGACGCGGCGTTGGCTGTCGGACGGGTCGCGCCCGCCCCCCTTGCGAGCGGCGCCGTGGGCCGCCCGCGTCGTCCGCGCACGTAGAAGCCCGAGCCGCGGCGAGACTCGACGTAGCCGGCGGCGATCAGTCGGTCGTACGCTTCGACGACCGTCGAGCGGCTGACGCGCTTGTCGTCGCCGAAGCGCCGGATCGAAGGCAGCCGCGTGCCGGGTTTGAGCGCATGCTCGTCGATGCGCAGCGCCAGCCACGCGGCGAGCTGGTCGGCGAGCGTGCGTTCCGCGCCCGCGAGCACGCGCGGCGTGGCCGCCGCGAGTCCGGCCGCTTCGTCGTGGGACAGTTCGTTCATCGCTGCGTCTGCGCGCGACCATGCCGACGACGCACTGCGTCGTTCACGATGCGGTCCCGACCGTCTCGTACGTCGCCTCGGCCTGTGCCATTTCGTGTCTTTCGCGGTTCGACTGTCCTGCCCGCGGCGGCAGGCCAGTGGCCTCGACTAAGCATCAAACTGTACTGGCACTGTACTGGTCGCTGCGGGTACAGTGCAAGCTCGATCGCACCGCTACCGCCATGCTGCCCGACCGCAACGCCGTCGAAGACGCCGCCCGCATCGTCCATGCCGCGATGCCGGCCACGCCGCAATATGCGTGGCCGCAACTGTGCGAGCTTCTGCGCGCCGAGGTGTGGGTCAAACACGAGAACCACACGCCGGTCGGCGCGTTCAAGTTGCGCGGCGGGCTGGTCTACTTCGACGAACTGCGCCGGCGCGAGCCGGGCTGCCGCGGCGTGGTCGCCGCCACGCGCGGCAATCACGGCCAATCGGTGGCGTTCGCCGCGCGCCGCTACGGCATGGCCGCGACGATCTTCGTTCCCCACGGCAACAGCCGCGAGAAAAACGCCGCGATGCGCGCGCTCGGCGCGCGGCTCGTCGAGCACGGCGACGACTTCCAGGCCGCGCGCGAGGAAGCCGACCGCTACGCGCAGGCGCACGGACTGCACTACGTGCCTTCGTATCACGCCGATCTCGTGCGCGGCGTCGCGACGTACTGGATGGAGTTCTTCGGTGCGGCAGCCGGACTCGACGTCGTGTACGTGCCCATCGGCCAGGGCTCGGGCATCAACGCGTGTGTGGCCGCGCGCAATGCGCTGGGCTTGCGCACGCGCATCGTCGGCGTCGTTTCCGCGCATGCGCCGTGCTATGCGCTGTCGTTCGAAGCGCGGCGACCGATCGAGGCGCCGGCGACGACGAGGCTCGCCGACGGGCTCGCGTGCCGCGTGCCCGATCCGGAATCGCTCGACGTGATCCTCGCGCACGTGGAGGGCATCGTCCAGGTCACCGACGCCGAGGTCGCCGCAGCGATGCGGCTGCTGTTCTCGGCGACCCACAACACGGCCGAAGGTGCAGGCGCCGCGGCGCTCGCGGCGGCGCTCGCGCAGCGCGAATCGCTCGTCGGCCGCAAGGTCGGGCTCGCGCTCACCGGCGGCAATGTCGATGCCGACGTCTTCGCGCGCGTGCTCGGGGGCGCCGACGCATGAACACGGACCCGTTGGCTGCGCTCGTCGTTTTCGCGCTCGTCGGTTCGTTCACGCCGGGGCCGAACAACGCGATCGCGACCGCGACCGGCGCGAACCACGGTTTCGCCGCCGCGCTGCCGCACATCGTCGGCGTGCCTTTCGGGTTTTCGACGATGCTGCTCGCGGCCGCCGGCGGCGTGGCGGCGCTCGTCGTCGCGTCGCCCGTGTTGTCGGCGGCGCTGAAGTGGCTCGGCATCGCGTACCTGCTGTGGCTCGCGTGGGGGCTCGCGCGCTCGCGCGACGGCGGCGACGCCGGCGGACCGTTCGAGCTTCCGCTCGCGTTCTGGCAGTCGGTGCTGTTCCAGTATCTGAACCCGAAGGCGTGGATGCTCGCGGTCGCGACCTCCGCCGCGTGGCTCGCGACCGACCGGCCGTGGCAGCGCGCCGCCATCGTCTGCATCGTCTTTTCGATCGCCTGCGCGGCGAGCCTCGTGCTGTGGGCCGCCGTCGGCGCGGCGTTGCGCGACTGGCTCGCGCACGGTGCGCGGCTGCGTGCGTTCAACGCGATGATGGGCGCCTTGCTCGCCGCCACCGCGGTGTGGATGGGGGTGACGTGAAGCCGCGCCGGCGTTGGCGCGCATCGGCCGATCGACCCGTTCGGCGCTCGCGATGAACGTCGCGTCGGTCACACCTGCCGCCGCGACCCGCGCGCCGCACCGGCCCGCACTCGGCCTGTCCCTCGGCCTGCTCGGCGTGATCGCGTTCAGCCTGACGCTGCCGATGACGCGCTACGCGGTCGCAGCGCTGGACCCGTGGTTCCTCGCGTTCGCCCGCATGTCGATCGCCGGCGCGATCTCCGCGTTGCTGATTCTCGTGACCGGCGTGCGGCGCCCCGCGCGCGAGGACTGGCCGCTGGTCGCGTGGACCGCGGTCGGTGTGGTGATCGGCTTTCCGCTGCTGTCGTCGCTGGCGATGAAGCACATCCCGGCCAACCACGGCGCGATCATCAACGGCGCGCTGCCGTTCGCGACCGCCGTGCTCGCCGCGCTGTGGTTCGGCGAGCGCCACTCGCGCCGCTTCTGGCTGTGCGCAGTGGCCGGATCGGCGCTGGTGATCGCGTTTGCGCTGCGCGGCGGAGGCGCGGATGCCTTCGGCTTCGGCCAAGCGGCGATGCTCGGCGCAGTCGCGATCTGCGCGGTCGGCTACGCCGCCGGCGGGCGGCTGTCGGCGCGGCTCGGCGGAATCGCGGTGATCCTGTGGGCGCTCGCGGTCGCGTTGCCGGTCACCGCGCCGATTGCGCTCGCGCTCGTGTGGGACACGCCGCCGCACGCGAGCGCGTTGTCGTGGGCCGCATTCGGCTACGTGACGCTCATCTCGCAGTTGATCGGCTTTTTCGCCTGGTACAACGGCATGGCGCTCGGCGGCATCGCGCGCGTCGGCCAGGTGCAGTTGCTGCAGGCGTTCTTCACGATCGGCTTCGCCGCGCTGCTCTTTGGCGAGCGGGTCGAGCCGACCACGTGGCTCTATGCCGCGGCCGTCGTCGCGACGATCGCGATCGGCCGCACCCGACCGAGGACCAAGGCATGACGCGCCGCTACCCCTACGTGACCGTCGACGTCTTCACCGACCGCCGCTTCGGCGGCAATCCGCTCGCGGTGTTCACGGATGCGCAGGGACTGACCGACCGCGAGATGCAGCAGCTCGCCGCCGAGATGAACTACAGCGAGACGACCTTCGTGCTGCCGCCATCGGACCCTGCGAACACCGCCCGCGTGCGCATCTTCAATCGCACGGCGGAGATGCCTTTCGCCGGGCATCCGAACGTCGGCACCGGCTGCGTGCTGGCGACGCTGGGGCGCAGCGATGGCGACGTGCTGCGCTTCGAGGAGATCGCAGGCGTCGTCGAGGTGCGCATCGAGCGCGATGCGCGCGGCGGAATCGCCGGTGCGCACATCGCCGCGCCGCAGCCGCTGGCGGTCGGCGAGGAGCTTCCGGCCGAAGGCGTTGCCGCGTGCGCCGGGCTCACGACGGCGGACCTCGTCCTTGCGCGCCATCGGCCGCGTATGGCTTCGGTCGGCCTGCCGTTCTGTATGGTCGAAGTCAGGCCGGAAGCGCTGACGCGCGCAACGCCCGACCTCGCCGCGTTTCAGTCCCTCGCACGGCACGCCGGCATGCATGACCGGCTGTCGCTGCACCTGCACTGTTACGCCGAAGGCGATACGCCCAACCGACTGCGCACGCGCATGTTCGCGCCGATCTCCGGCACCTGGGAGGATCCCGCCACCGGTAGCGCCAACGCTGCGCTCGCCGCCTTCCTGCTTTCGCTCGGCAGCGCGAACGAAGCGCGCTTCGAGATCGCGCAGGGCGTCGAGATGGGCCGGCCGAGCCGGCTGCTCGCGTCGGCGCGGCGCGCGCCCGACGGCATCCGCGCCACCGTCGGCGGCGGCTGCGTGCAGGTGCTGCGCGGCGAGGCGATGATCGACTAGCCGCGCCGGATCACTGCGCCGGCGCCACCGCCGGCTTCGCGAG
>JBKBSH010000185.1:0-5109 GCA_046291795.1 Burkholderiaceae bacterium
GGCGTGGCCACGGCGTGGGTGGCCGGCAATGTATGGTCGGCGCTGTTCACGTTTCTGGGCGCTTTTTTCTACGCGGTCGTCTACACGGTGTGGCTGAAGCGCCGCACCTGGTGGAACATCGTGATCGGCGGTCTGGCCGGCAGCTTCGCGGTGCTCGCGGGCGCATCCGCCGTCGCACCCGGGCTGTCGCCGCAGGCGCTGCTGCTCGCGCTGATCCTGTTCCTGTGGACGCCGCCGCACTTCTGGAGCCTGGCGATCGTCTGCCGCGACGACTACGCAGCCGCGGGCGTGCCGATGCTGCCCGTCGTCAAGGGCGAACGCGCGGCCGCGCGCGCGATCCTCGCGCACACGGTCGCGCTGGTCGCGTTGTCGCTCGTGCTGGCACGGCTCGCCGGCGGGCCCTTCACGTTGGCGCTCGCCGCCGCAGGCGGCGCCTGGTTCTTGCATGCCGCGTGGCGCCTCGCGCGCGCGCCATCGCGCAACGCGGCGCGCCGCTCGTTCCACGCGTCGCTCGCCCAGCTTTCGCTGTTGCTCACCGGGGTTCTGCTCGATGCCGGACTCTGAGCGCGCAGCGCCGGCCCCGCCCCGAGGACCTCTCCCGATCCGCAGAGCCTGGGTCAAACCGAATCCCTCTCGGTTGCTCTGCGCCCTCTCGGTCCTCGGGGCACTCGTTGTCGGCGCGACGGCCGCCGCCAGCACGGCGGACGAACTCGAGCGCGCCTTGCGCGTGAGCCAGGCGGCGATCGGCCGCAGCGTCGAGGACTGGGCCTTCGTCGATCGCGCCGGCCGGCCGGTGCGGATGTCCGACTATCGCGGCAAGCCGCTCGTCGTGAGCTTCATCTACACGGGCTGCTTCCAGGTCTGTCCCGCGACGACGCAGTTCCTGCGGCGGGCAGTGCGGGAAGCGCGCGCCGCGCTCGGCGCCGGCCGCTTCCGCGTGATTTCGATCGGCTTCAACCAGCCTTTCGATGCACCCGAAGCGCTCGCCGCGTTTGCGCGCCAGCACGGCATCGACCTCGCCGAATGGGAGTTCCTCGCGCCGCGCGCGGCCGACGTCGAACCGCTGCTCGCCGAGTTCGGACTGACGGTCAAGCGCACGGCCGCAGGTTTCGATCACCTGATCCAGGCAACGATCGTCGACGCGGACGGCGTGATCTACCGACAGGTCTACGGAGATTCGTTCGAGCTGCCGATGTTCGTCGGTCCGCTGAAGGAGCTGCTGTCCGGGCACGCCACGCGCCAGCTCACGCTCGAAAACGTGTGGACCAAGGTCAAGCTGTACTGCACCGTGTACGACCCGGCGAGCGGACGCTACCGCCTGAACTACGCGCTGTTCTTCGAGCTTTTCGCGGGCATCACGTTCCTCGGCGCCGTCGCGATCTTCGTGCTGCGCGAGCTGCGCCGGAGCCGACTGCGCGCTTGACCCCCGTCAATGCCCGTGGCCCATGCGGTCGCGCAAGATCGCGGACATGACGAGGCCGATGCACGCGAGTCCCGACACCGCGGCCGCGCGCGCACTGCGCGCGCTCGAGCGCGCGGGCGACCGCGTCTTCGGCGCCGACGCCAATCCGCTGCGCCAGCTCGGCGCGCTTGCGGTCCTCGCGTTGTGGATCGCGATCGGCAGCGGCACGCTCGTCTACGTCTTCTTCGATACGTCGGCCGCCGGCGCACACGAATCGCTCGAGCGGCTCGCGCGCGAGCAGCCGTGGTTCGGCGGACTGGCGCGCGGCATCCATCGCTACTCGGCCGATGCGTTCATGCTGCTGGCGGTCGCGCACGTCGCGCGCGAATGGATCCACCGGCGCTACGCGGGCTTCCGCCGGTTCTCGTGGGTCACGGGGGTGCCGCTGCTGTGGCTGATGCTGGTCGCGGGGCTGGTCGGCTACTGGCTCGTCGCGGACACGCGCGCGCAGTTCGTCGCGACGACGATCGGCGAATGGGCCGGAGCGATCCCCGGCGTCGGCGCCGCGATGCTGCGCAACTTCATCACCGACGAAGCGATCTCGGATCGGCTGTTTTCGCTGCTCGTCTTCATGCATCTGGGCGTCGGCCTGCTCGTGCTGCTCGGCCTGTGGGTGCACGTGCAGCGGCTCGTCCGTCCCGCCACGCAGCCGGCGCGGCGGATCGCGCTGGGGCTCGGCGCCACGCTCGCGGCACTCGCCGCGGCGTTGCCGGCGCTGTCGAGCGCGCCGGCGGATTTTTCGCGCATGCCGTCGCCGGTGCCGATCGACTGGTTCTTCCTCGCGCCGCTGGTGCTGGTCCAATGGACCTCGCCGGCGACGGTCTGGCTGCTGGCGGTCGCGCTCACCGTGCTGCTCGCCGCCCTGCCGTGGACCGTGCGACGGCCGCGTCCGGCGCCGGCCGTGGTCGATCCGGCGCAATGCAACGGCTGCGGACGCTGCTTCGACGACTGCCCGTACGGCGCGGTCGTTCTCGCGCCGCGCAGCGACGGGCGGCGCCATGCGCTGCAGGCGGTCGTCGCAGCCGATCTGTGCGCCGGTTGCGGCATCTGCGTCGGCGCCTGTCCGAGCAGCAATCCGTTCCGCTCGATCGAGCCGCTCGCCACGGGGATCGACCTGCCGCAGCTTCCGGTCACGGTACTGCGGGCAAAGCTGCGCGACGCGCTGGCGGCGCAGCCCGGCGCGACGGTCGTGTTCGGCTGTGCGGAGGGCGCCGATCTCGAGCGGGTGGACGCGCCGGGCGTCGTGAAGCTTTCGCTCGCCTGCTCGGGCCAGCTGCCTCCTTCGTTCGCCGACTACGCGCTTCGGCACGGCGCTGCGCGCGTGCTGATCACCAGTTGCGGCGAGCACGCGTGTGAGTACCGTTTCGGCGCGCGCTGGACGGCGCAGCGGCTTTCGGGGCTGCGCGAGCCCGCGCTGCGCGCGCATGCGCGAGGACCGAGGGTGCGGCTGATCGAAGCCGGCCGCGGCGAAGAAGACCGCGTGCGCGAAGCGCTCGTCGCTTTCGGCAAGACCGCCTCGTTTTCCTCGGAGGCCACGGCCACCGGCGCGCTGCCCGCAAAAAAGGCGCCGATCGCCGCGACCTGCACCGAGCGCACCGGCACAGGCCCGGTCTGCGTGCCGGCAACCGCCGCCGCGCTGACGCGCGCCCGCCACGCCGAGCCGTAGATGTCACAGCAAGCCAGTCCCATCGTCCGCTATCCGGCGCAGGCCGTGCTGTACGCGCTGTTCGCCGCGTTCGTCGGTTACTTCTCGACTGCGCCTTCGCTGCGGCTGCTCGGCGACGACGAGGCGTTGCTGCGGCTGTCGCTGCTGCATCCGGGCAAGCCGAAGGCCGACTGCCGCAAGCGCACGCCCGAGGAGCTGGCGAAGATGCCGCCGCAGATGCGCGCGGACCTCGACTGCCCGCGCGAGCGATCCGCGGTGCGCGTACGCGTCGAGCTCGACGGCAAGGCCGTGATCGACGAATCTTTCGCGCCGGCCGGCCTGGCGAAGGACGGCGCCTCCGCCGCGTACCGCCGGTTGCCGATCAAAGCGGGACCGCACCGGCTCCGCGTCCAGTTGAACGACGACGCGCGCGCGAGCGACTTCACCTACGAGCGCGCCGTCGAACTGGACGTGGCGCCCGGCCGCATCGTGTTGATCGACTTCGACGCCGAAAAGGGAGGCGTGCTGATCAAATGAAGATGCTCTCGGCCCCATCCTCGACACGTTCGATCCCTTGGCCGCTGCGCGCTTCGGCCGGTACCGAGCCCCGCTACGCGCTCGCGGTCGCCGGCGGCCAGCGGCGCGCGCTCGCCTCGGCCTGGCTGTGGCTGGCGATCGCCGCGCTGCTCGCGAGCGGCGTGTTCTCGATCCTGCTCGTCGTCGCGCGCGCACCGTTCCTGCAGCCGCTGCTGCCGACGGTCGATTTCTTCCGCGTCGCGCTCGTGGTGCACGTCGACCTGTCGGTACTCGTGTGGTTCGCGTCTTTCGCCGGCGTGCTGTGGAGCGTGGCCGGCACCGAGCGCTGGCTCGCGCTCGCCTGGACCGCCTTCGGGCTGGCCGTGCTCGGCGCCGCGGCGATGAGCGCGGCAGCTTTCGTGAACCCCGGTGCGCCCGTGATGGCGAACTACGTGCCGGTGCTCGACAGCGGGCTGTTCCTGTGGGGGCTCGTCGTGTTCGGCGCAGGCTTCGGGCTGGCATCGCTGCGCGCGCTGGCGGTTCCGCAGAAAGTCGGCGCGTGGCTCGCGCCCGACGGCGCACTGCGCTTCGGGCTGAACGCGTCCGCCGTGGCCGCGGCGATGGCGTTGCTCGCGCTCGTCTGGTCGTGGACAGCGATCCCGTCCGCCCTCGACGCGAAGACGTATTACGAGTTGCTGTTCTGGGGCCCGGGCCACGTCGTCCAGTTCTGCTGGAGCCTGCTGATGATGGTCGCGTGGCTTTGGCTCGCCACGCTGTCGGGCGCGCGCGTGCCGCTTTCGCCGCGCGTCGCGGTGCTGCTGTTCGCGATCGGCCTCGTCGCGGTTTTCGCTACACCCGTCATCTACCTGGCCTGGGACGTCGCCTCGGTCGAGCACCGAAAGCTTTTCACGTGGCAGATGCGTTTCGGCGGGGGTCTGGCGATCGTTCCGATGGCGATCGCGGTGCTGCTCGGGCTGGCGCGCGCCGCGCCGGTATCGGCCGCAGAGCGGCCGTCCCGCACGGCGCTCGTCGCATCGCTGGTCCTGTTTTCCGCGGGCGGGCTGATCGGCTTCCTGATCAAGGGCTCCGACGTCCGCGTTCCGGCGCATTACCATGGCTCCATCGTCGGGATCACGCTCGCGCTGATGGGACTGACCTACGCCCTGTTGCCGCGCCTCGGCTACACGCGGCCGCTGCCGCGGCTCGCGATCTGGCAGCCGGCGCTGTACGGCGCGGGACAGTTCCTGCACATCGCCGGCCTCGTGTGGTCGGGCGGCTACGGCGTGCAACGCAAGGTCGCCGGCGCGGAACAGGTGCTGCGCACGCCCTCCGAGGTCGCCGGCATGGCGCTGATGGGCGTCGGCGGCCTGATCGCAGTGATCGGCGGGCTGGCGTTCGCACTCGTCGTCCTGCGCACTTTGCGACGGGGCAAGGCTTGAGGGAACGACTGACGCAACCGTTGCTCGTGACCGCTTTCGTGCTCGCG
>JBKBSH010000186.1:0-5107 GCA_046291795.1 Burkholderiaceae bacterium
CCGCTTCTTCTCCGCTTCGACCCGTTGCTTCTCCTCCTCGATTTTCTTCGTGTCGGGCTCGACTTTGGGGGGCTCCTTTTTTTCCTGCTTGACGACGATGTCGGCGTCGCGCCGCTCGGGCTCCGGCTCGGCCTTCGGCGCGGGCGGCGGCGGTGCAGGTGGCGGCGCGGGCACTTCGACGGGCGGCAGGCTGCCCCAAAGCTCGGCCACCACGGGCGCTTCGGGCTGTGTGCGCCACTGCACGACCAGCGACAACCCGCCGAATAGCAGCGCGTGCATCGCCAGCGCGAGCGCGAACGACGACAGCGTGTCGTGCTGCTCGCCGGGCAGGCGTGGTCGGTGCAGGGCGGCGGCGGTCATCGGCGTCGATCGGCGCGGGCGCTACAGCGGTCCAACGCGGCCACCGCGTTCAAGCGTCGTGAAGAAATCGTCGCGCGCAGCCGATCGGTTCACGGCATTTCACGGGGTTGGCGGCTTGACCGACAGGCCGACGCGCGCCACACCTTCCTTCTGCAGCGCGTCCATCACCTTCATCACGTGGTCGTAGCGCACGTCCCGGTCCGCGGCGATCACCACGGGCGGCGGCTGGTCCCTTTTCGCCTGCTGGCGGCGCTTGACTTCGGCGACCGCGCCCGGCAGGTCGTTGGCGAGTTCCTTGCCGACCTCGCGCAGCGTGAGTCTGCCGTCGGCACGGATCACGATCTCGAGCGGCCGGTCCGGCGCGCGCGAGGACTTGCCCACCGTCGGCAGGTTGACCAGGCTCGGGTTCACGAAAGGCGCGGCCACCATCAGGATCACCACCAGCACGAGCATCACGTCGATGTAGGGCACGACGTTGATGTCCGCGAGCATCCGCCGCCGGCTGCCGGGTTGTCTGCGCGCGAGCAGGGCCATCGCCGCGCTCCGTCAGTGCTGCCGTTGCAGGATGTTCGAGAACTCCTCGATGAAGGTCTCGAGCTGGATCGCGATCCGGTCGATGTCGCGCGAAGCGGTTGTACGCGACCACCGCCGGGATCGCCGCGAACAGGCCGATCGCGGTGGCGAACAGCGCCTCGGCGATGCCCGGCGCGACCGTCGCGAGCGTGGCCTGCTCGAGGCTGGCGAGCCCCGTGAACGCGTGCATGATCCCCCAGACGGTGCCGAACAGCCCGACGTAGGGGCTCACCGATCCGACCGACGCGAGGAACGCGAGCCGCGACTCCAGCGCGTCCATCTCGCGCTGGTAGGCGGCGCGCATCGCGCGGCGCGCGCCGTCGAGCATCGCCTGCGCATCGCCCTTGCCGCGCAGCTTGAGGAACTCGCTCATGCCGGCCTCGAAGATGCGTTCCAGCGCGCCGGTCTTCTTGCGCGGGTTCGACGCGGCCTGATACAGCGCGCCCAGATCGGCGCCGCCCCAGAACGTGCTCTCGAAGCGCAGCGTCTCGCGCCGCGTGGCGCGGATCGCGAAGCCTTTGCTGAAGATCGCCGTCCACGAAGCGAGCGAGACGACGAGCAGCAGCGCCATCACGAGCTGAACGACGATCGTCGCCTGCGTGACGAGCTTGAGTATCGAGAGGTCGGCGGCAGCGGTCATGGCGTTTGGGGTGGCTGATCACGCAGCCGCGGCCGGCTGCAGGCGGGAAACGAGGTCGGCCGGCAGACGCGCCGGGACATTGCGCCGCGCATCGACGCACGCGACCTTGACCGTCGCCCGCGCGAGAAGTTCATCGCCGCGCCGCGCGTGCTGCTCGAACACGAGGTAGCTGCGCGCCAGTTCGGCGATGCGCGCGTCGATCGCGAGCAGATCGTCGAGCCGCGCGGGCCGCAGATAGTCGACCGCAGCCGCCGCCACGACGAACTGCAGGCCGTGCGCGGCCGCGAGTTCGCGCTGCTCCAGCCCGAGCGCGCGCAGCCACTCGGTGCGGCAGCGCTCGAAGAATCTGAGGAAGTTCGCGTAGTAGACGATCCCGCCGGCGTCGGTGTCCTCGAAGTACACGCGCACCGGCCAGCGGAAGGTCGCGGCGCAGACTTCGGGACGGACGGACGTCGGCACGGCCGCGAGTTTATCGCGCACGTGCGGAATCCCGCGCCGCGGCGGTCGCGTCTGAACGGTAGACCTTACAATCCGCGCTTCGCGCAAGGGCGAAATACAGGGACGGGTGCTCCGCCTCACGAGGGTCGGCGTACCGGGACGGGATGGCAATGCACGGGACCGGATCGCTTTCTCGCTGGCTCGCCGCCGGTGGGACGCTGCTGGTGGCCGCCTGCAGCGGCGTCGTCAACAGTCCCCATCCGAGCGGTGCCGAGCGCACCAACACGCTGTTCGCGGCCTTTCAGGAGCGCTCGCCGCGCTACCTCGATCCGACCGCCTCGTACAGCAACGACGAGACGCCGTTCACGTTCCACATCTACGAGCCGCTGTTGCGGTTCCACTACCTGAAGCGGCCGTACGAGCTGGCGCCGCGCACCGCCGAAGCCGTGCCGCAGCCGCGCTACTTCGATGCGAACGGCCGCGAACTGCCCGCCGACGCGCCGGGCGAGGCGATCGCCGAGAGCGTCTACGTCATCCGCATCAAGAAGGGGATCCTCTACGCGCCGCACCCGGCGTTCGCGAAGGACGCGGCGGGCAACTACCTCTATCACCGGCTCACGCGCAAGGACACCGCGGACAAGTACAAGATCACCGACTTTGCGGCCACCGGCACGCGCGAGCTCACCGCGCACGACTACGTGTACGCGATCCGCAGGCTGGCGACGACGCGCATCAAGAGCCCTTCGTTCTCGCTGATGAGCGAGTACATCGTCGGGCTGAAGGAGTACGGGCAACGCATCGAGAAGGTCGATCGCGAACTGCGCGCGGGTGTGGCGCCGACCGAACGCGACCTGCCGTTCCTGGACTTCCGCAAGTACGACTTCCCCGGCGCGCAGGCGCTCGACGATCACACGCTGCGAATCCGCATCAAGGGCAAATATCCGCAGTTCCGCTACTGGCTCGTGATGCCGTTCTTCGCGCCGGTGCCGTGGGAGGCCGATGCGTTCTACGCGCAGCCTGGCATGGCGGAGAAGAACCTGACGCTGAACACCTGGCCGGTCGGCACGGGGCCGTACATGATGACCGTGTACGAAGAAAACCGCCGCCACGTGCTCGAGCGCAATCCGAACTTCCGCGGCGAGCCGTATCCGTGCGAAGGCGAGGCCGAGGACCGCGCGGCCGGGCTGCTCGACGACTGCGGAAAGACCATGCCCTTCATCGACCGCATCGTCTACACGATCGAGAAGGAGAAGATCCCGCTGAAGGCCAAGTTCCTGCAGGGCTTCTACGACGTGCCGGAGACGTACCGCTTCGAGTACGGCATCGAGTACGCGATCGACGCGCGCGACTCGCCCGAGATCGCGAGACTGTTCGAGCAGCGCAAGATCAAGCTGCCGAAGACGATCGACATCTCGAACTGGTATCTCGGCTTCAACTGGCTCGATCCCGTCGTCGGCAAAGGCGCTACACCCGAGCAGCAGCTGCGCAACCGCAAGCTGCGGCAGGCGCTGTCGATCGCGATCGACTGGGAGGAGTACGTCAAGATCTTCGAGACCAAGGCCAGTGGCGTGCCGGCGATGAGCCCGGTGCCGCCGGGCGTGTTCGGCTGGCGCGGCGGCGCGGAGGGGATCAATCGCGTCGTCTACGACGTCGTCGACGGCAAGCCGGTGCGCAAGCCGATCGAGGTCGCGAAAAAGCTGCTCGCCGAGGCCGGCTACCCCGACGGCCGCGATGCCGCCACCGGCAAGCCGCTCGTGCTCAATTACGACTACCAGCGCGTGCTGACGCCGGAGATCAAGGCCGAAGTCGACTGGATGGTCAGGCAGTTCGCCAAGCTCGGCGTCCAGCTCGAAGTGCGCGCGACCGACTACAACCGCTTCCAGGACAAGGCCGACAAGGGTTCGCTGCAGATCTTCTTCTGGGGCTGGCTGGCCGACTATCCGGACGCCGAGAACTTCCTGTTCCTGCTCTATGGTCCGAATTCGAAGGCGCTGACGCACGGCAATGGGGAGAACGTCGCCAACTACCAGAACGACGAGTACGACCGCCTGTTCGAGAAACTCAAGCTGCTCGACGACGGCCCCGAGAAGCAGGCGGTGATCGACAAGATGGTCGCGATCGCGCAGCGCGACGCGCCGTGGAGCTTCGGCTACAACCCGTATGCCGCGGGCGCGTATCACCAGTGGCTGTACAACACGAAGCCGAGCAATCTGGTCAAGGACCTGCTGCTTTATTACCGGCTCGATCCGCAGCTGCGCGCAGCGAAGATCGCCGAGTGGAACAGGCCGATCGTGTGGCCTGTCGTGACGATCGTGCTCGTTCTGATCGCCGCGATCGTGCCGGCGTTCGCCGTGTGGCGACGGCGTGAGCGCGAAACCGCGGCGCGCACGCTCGCGGCGCGGGGGGCCGAGTAGACGATGGGCGCCTACGTCCTGCGCCGGCTGGCGTACTCGGTGCTGATCCTGGCCGGCGTCAACCTGCTGACGTTCACGCTGTTTTTCGCGATCAACTCGCCGGACAACATCGCGCGGTTGAACATCGGCGGCAAGCGCGTGACCGCAGAGGCGATCCAGAAGTGGAAGGTCGAGCGCGGCTACGACAAGCCGCTGTGGTTCAACGGCGCCGAAGCTGGATTCGACAAGATCCGCAAGACGATCTTCTACGACCGGTCGCTGCGGCTGTTCACGCTGGACTTCGGTTCGAGCGACGCGGGGCGCGACATCGCGCACGAGATCGCCAACCGCATCGGCCCGAGCCTGGCGCTGATGCTGCCGATGCTGGCGCTGACGGTGATCGTCGGCATCGCGTTTTCGCTGCTGCTGGTGTTCTTTCGCACGAGTTACCTCGACTTCTGGGGAACGGTGGCCTGCGTGCTGATGATGTCGATCTCGAGCCTTTTTTACATCATCATGGCGCAGTGGTTCTTCGGCAAGCTGCTGCGCGTGGTGCCGATCTCGGGCTTCGCGCCGGGGCTGGATCTCGCCAAGTTCCTGCTGCTGCCCGTCATCGTCGGCATCGTCTACCAGCTCGGCTCCGAGGCGCGGCTGTTCCGCGCGATGCTGCTCGAGGAGATCGGCAAGGACTACGTGCGCACCG
>JBKBSH010000018.1:0-7783 GCA_046291795.1 Burkholderiaceae bacterium
CTTTTCTTCAACCTGCGCAGCATGAAGCGGGGGCACGCGGCGTTGACGCCGAGCCAGGTCGAGGATGTCGCGCAGGAACTGAACGTCCGGCCGGAAGACGTCGTCGAGATGGAAACCCGGATGTCGGGCGGCGACATCGCGCTCGAGTCGCGCAACGACGACGGCGAGGAAGAGTTTGCGCCGATCGCGTACCTGACCGATCCGCGCAGCGAGCCGACCGAGGTTCTGGAACGCCGTGAATACGACAAGTTGCAGACCGACGGCATCGCCCGCGCCCTGGACGCGCTCGATCCGCGCAGCCGTCGGATCATCGAGGCGCGCTGGCTGAACGAAGACCCTGATGGCAACGTCGGGACAGCGACGTTGCACGATCTGGCGCAGGAATTCGGCGTTTCTGCGGAACGAATTCGCCAAATCGAGGCCAAAGCACTTCAGAAGATGCGCGGCGCGCTGGCAGCCGACGCGTGACGAGCGGCATCTTCAGGTAGGTTGTTCGCAGTAAGTCCGCCTCTCCTCCTCCCCCTCTCCTCCGAAGAGGCGGATCCTGAGCCCCGCGCAAGCGGGGCTTTTTTTGTCGGTCTCCGCGCCGCCGCAGAGCAGGACGCTGCTGGGCTGCGCCGGCCAAGCCGCAGTGCACGGCTATGCTGCGCACCCATGCGCTGGATTGACGTTTCGGCTCCTCCGGCCGTCTGCGTCGGCCCCGACGGGCGTCTGCGAAGCAGCGCGGCTCGCTTGCTGAACGGGTCGCTGCCGCTGCCTGCGGGACTGCGCGCGGCTGTGGACGACCGGCGGTTCGACGCAGACTCGCCCGGGCGTGTGGTCTCCGGTGGAAAGTTCGAACTGGAGCAGGCGCATGCAGCGCTTGCCGCGGCCCTTGGACACGTCCTTGCCCCCGGCCTTCGTCCCGCCTTCGAGTGGTACGCGTGCCGCGGCGCGTTCTTCCACAACGATGCCCACTACGCCGGGGTGCTGTTCGGCGTCTGGTGCGTTGCGGGTCCACCGCGCGAGATCGTCTTTCCTCGGCTCGGTCTGCGGGCTGCGGCGCGGCCAGGCGACTGGGCCGTGTTCGATCCGTTCGAACCGCACGCCGTGCTCGACCCGGGCGAGCGGACGTACGACCGCGCGCGATACGCCGGCGCGCCGGCGAGCGTGTTCGCGGGCTTCGAGATCGAGCTGAACGAGGCCACCCGCGCGGCCTTCGGAATCGCGAAAGAGGCTCGTGGGATCGAACTGTCGAGCCGGACGCGCGTCAACGCGGAAACCGGAGCGATCGAATGAAGCAAGGACAGGGGGCGCTCGCCGATCGACGTACGCGAGTTCGAGGACGACGCGCGCGAACCGATCGTCTCGCGCGCTGCCGAGTTGATGCAGACCCCGTGCCGCGCCGAGCCGCGCGAGCCAAACGGCCCGCCCGGCCGACAGACGCTCAGAGCAGGCGTTTCAGATCGGCGACGATCGAGTCGACGCCCTGGCCGTGCCTGAAGAACAGCCGGACGCGGCCTTCCTTGTCGAACACGTAACTGCCGGCGGTGTGATCGATGGTGTACGAGGTGGCTGTCTTGCCGGGCACCTTCTGATAGAAGACCTTGAACTCCTTCGCCGCCCTCGCGATCTCCTCGGGCGTGCCGTACAGGCCGACGAAGCCGGGGTCGAAGCCCGGCACGTACTGCGCGAGCACCGCCGGGGTATCGCGCTCCGGGTCGACCGTGACGAACAGCACCTGGAGCCGCTCGCCGTCGGCGCCCAGCTTGCGCTTGACCTGCGCCATATCGGAAAGCGTGGTCGGACATACGTCCGGGCATTGCGTGAACCCGAAGAACACCACGACGACCTTGCCGCGATAGTCGGCCAGCGTGCGCCGGGCTCCGGTGTGGTCGGTCAACGCGAGTTCGCGCGCGTAGCCGGCGCCGGTGATGTCGACACCGTTGAACTTCGGCGCACTGTCGCAGGCGGCGAGCAGCATGGCGCCAAGCAGAGCGAAGAGGAATCTCATCGGGCCCGGTTCGATCGTCGGTCGCCGCGGGGCAGTTCCGTCAGGCCAGGTAGTGGTCGACCAGCAGCGCCGCGAACAGCGCCGCGAGGTAGACGATCGAGTAGTTGAACGTAGCGCGCGCCAGCGCGTCGCTGTAGCCGCGATACAGCCGCCAGGCGTAGAGCAGGAACACCACACCGAGCGTGAGCGCAGCAGCCAGGTAGATCCAGCCTGCCATGCGGATCGCGTACGGCAGCAGCGTCGTCGCCACAAGAACGATCGTATACAGCAGGATGTGCAGGCGGGTCAGTTCCGGGCCGTGCGTGATCGGCAGCATCGGCAGTCCCGACTTGCGATAGTCGTCGAGCCGGTACAGCGCGAGCGCCCAGAAGTGAGGCGGCGTCCAGACGAAGATGATCAGCGCAAGGAGCCAGGCCTCGGCCGGTGCGCTGCCCGTCACGGCCGCCCAGCCGAGCACCGGCGGCATCGCGCCGCTCATGCCGCCGATCACGATGTTCTGCGGCGTGTACGGCTTCAGCAGCACCGTGTAGACGACCGCGTAGCCGACGAAGGTCGCAAACGTCAGCCACATCGTGAGCGGGTTGACGAGCGCGTACAGCACCCACATTCCTGCGCCGCCGACGATCCCGGAAAAAACCATCGCCTGCGGCAGCGTGATCTCGCCCCGCGCCAGCGGGCGCATCCGCGTACGCGCCATCCGCGCGTCGATGTGACGCTCGATCATCGAGTTGACGGCGAACGCCGCGCCGGCGAGCAGCCAGATGCCGATCGTCGCCTTGACCACGAGCGCGAGCGACGGCAGCTCGGTCGTCGACAGGAACATTCCGATGACCGCGCAAAACAGCGCGAGCTGGGTCACGCGCGGTTTGGTCAGCAGCCAGTACTGCCGCGCCAGGTGCGGCAGCAGCGTGAGTTCGGTGCGGCCGGCGGGAGCCTGCATGGTGGAGCGTTCTTGGCGCGCGGAATGCTGCGAAGGAGGCTGAGTTTACCCGCTCGCCCGTGCGGCGGCCGGCGCGACTGCCGGCGCAGTGACCGTGCGCACCGATGCGCGATGGACGCGGTAGTTGAGCGTCACCAGCACGCCGACCAGCGCCGCCGCGCCGCCGTTGTGCAGCACCGCCAGCAGCAGCGGCCACTGCAGCACGACGTTCGACAGGCCGGTCGCGAACTGCAACGCGAGCAGCGCCGCAAGCAGGCGAGCAAGCTGCGACACACCCTCCAGCCGCCAGGCACGCCAGGCAATCCAGCCGAGCAGCGCGAAGACCGGATACGCGAACATCCGGTGCGTCCAGTGAACGGCGACCAGCGCCTGAAAGGGGATCAGTTCGCCGCCGCCGGTGCGGCCCAGATCGCGCCACACGGTAAAGCCGTGCCGCAGGTCCATGTCCGGTATCCAGCGCCCCTGGCACAGGGGAAAGTCCGGGCACGCCATGACGGCGTAATTCGTGCTGACCCACCCGCCGAGCGCGATCTGGATGGCCAAGACGGCGAGCGCGAAGGCGGCCGGCCGGCGCAGCGCCGCAGCCGCCGGGGCAATGCGGCGGTCCGCACCCTCGCGCAACGCAAGCCACACGAGCAACCCGAGCAGTCCGACGCCGCCGAGCAGATGCGCCGTGACGATGGCCGGCTGCAGCTTCATCGTCACCGTCCACGCGCCGAAAGCGCCCTGCAGGCAGACCGCACCGAAGATCGCGGTCGCGAGCCATGGCGGTCGCGAGGGATCACGCCGCCAGCGTGACCACGCCTGCACCATCAGCACGATGATCAGGATTCCGACCCCCATCGCGAAGTAGCGATGCAGCATCTCGATCCACGCCTTCGTCATCGTCACCGGCCCGGTGGGCTGCGCGGTTTCCGCGGCGCGGATCTGTTCTCCGGCCGACAGCGGGTTCGAGTGACCGTAGCAGCCGGGCCAGTCCGGGCAGCCGAGGCCGGAGTCGGTCAACCGTGTGAAGCCGCCGAACATCACGAGATCGAGCGTCAGGAAAGCGGTGACCCAGGCCAGCTTCTGGTACTTGTTGGGATCGCGCGTCAGCAGCACATAGCCGAGCGGCAGCGCCGCGACGGCGAGCGCCTTGAGCGCGAGCCAGCCGAGCGATGCGGCGTCCATCGTCGCCCGTCAGCCGATGCGCGAAGCACGCAGCAGCTTGGTCAGATCCTTCTTCATGCCGTTGGGATCTTCGTTCTTCGGCCAGCGCAGCATCAGGTTGCCGAGTGGATCGATGAGCCAGATGTGGTCCGTGAGGCGCGAATCCGGCTCGGCCGGCAGCGCGAGGAAAGCTTCGAGCTCGGCGCGGTTCGCGCGCAGGAACAGCGTTCCATCGTACTCCCGCAGCAGCGTCGTCTCGAGCGGCGCGGCGTCGGTGATCAGCCAGACCCGCTCGATCCGGTCCCGGTCCTTTCCCTGCGTCAGCCGTACCTGCCGCATGTTCCACAGCTTGCGCCGGCAGCCGGCGCCGCAGGCGGCTTCGTCCACGTGCAGCATCACCCAGCGCCCGCGCAAAGCCGCCGTCTCGATGCGACTGCCGTCGAGCCGCTCGAGATCGAGCGCCGGTGCCGGCCGCTGCGGCGAAACGAGATCGCCGTAGTTGGTGCGGCCCGCGGGCGGGATCACGAAGTAAGCCAGATACGACGCGAGCACCGGGGCGACGCAGACCGCGAGCAGCAGGTACAGCGTGCGGTTGCGGCGCCAGTGCGACGCTGGCACCGGATTCGTCGTCGCGTTCACGTCGTTGCTTTCTCCGAGTGGGTGCGTGCGCGAAAGACCGCGACCGCGGCCAGGACCGCGAGCAGCGCGGCAAGCGCGTACCACTGGAACGCGTAACCGCGGTGCTTTTCGACGCCGGTCGACGGCCGCGGCCAGCGGCGGGCCAGCCCGTCGCCGCCGTCCGACGTCTGTTGAACGACGATCCGCGCGACGCGGTACCCGCTCGCGTGTTCGAATGCGGCGTAGTCGAGATTCTGCCAAATCGCCGGCAGCGGACCCGGCGGCGGGCCGGCACCGAGGTCGAGCAGGCGCGGCGCCTCGGCGAGCGCCAGCCCTTCCACGACGACTTCGCCTTCGGGCTTGCCGATGGCGGGAAGGCGCTGCCGGTCCACCGGATCTCGAGCGACGAAACCGCGGATGACCAGAACCGCGGTATCGGTGCCTTCAATGGCGAGCGGGGTGACGACGAAGAAGCCGGCGCGGCCGTCCATCGTCCGGTTGTCCAGCCAGACCGTCTGCTCGTGTACGAAACGCCCGCGCAGCCTCACGCGCAGCGGCGTGCGACCCGCGAGCCCGGCGAGATCGAGCGCCGTCACTTCGGCGGCCGGGGCGCGCTCGGCCGCGTCCCACTGCGCCTGCAGTTCGAGCTTGCGCTCGGCCCGGTGCAGCTGCCAGTTGCCCAGCGACACGGCCGCCGCGATCCCGACGCCGGCCGCGACCAGTACGCCGAAGACTCGCGCGCGCTTCATGCGACCACCGTGCCGCGTCGGTGACATAATGGTCCCGTCACGGTGGCATCCGGCATGAAGGTCTTCATCGGCGTCGCGTTTCTGGGCATCCTGTCGGCGCTCGGCTCCGCCCTCGTTTTCCTGTTGCGCGACAAGGGCGCGACGAACCGCACGGTCAACGCGCTGACGGTTCGGGTGGTGCTGTCCGTGACGCTGCTCGTGATCATCTGGTTCAGTTGGTGGATGGGCTGGATCGAACCCCGCCGGTCGTTGTAGGCGAGGCAGCGCGCTGTCTGCCGCGTCCGCGGCATCGCCGCCGGACGCAAACGTGTCCACCCGCCTTCCGCGGGAGGGACTATAAGAACAATCTCCGTTCTTTTCGAAACATCCGCACGCATGGAGATGTCTTAGGGTAGGCGTGGCTCGTCGCGGCGCGCTGTCCCCCGGGTTGCGGACCCGGCGCGTTGTAGCTGACAGGCGAAAGCCTGCGCGACGGCCATAGGAGGTTGCATGACAGAAAGGACCGAAGTGTTTTCCGCCTTTCGCGATGGATTCGTCCAGGCGCAGGAAGAGGAGATGTCGCTGGAGGACTTCCTCAACCTGTGCCGCACCGATCGCATGGCGTATGCGTCGGCGCACGAGTGCGTGCTCGAAGCGATCGGCAAGCCGAAGCTCGTCAACACGGCCGAGGACCCGCGACTGTCGCGCATCTTCCAGAACCGCGTGATCCAGACCTGGGACACGTTCAGCGAGTTCTACGGCATGGAAGAGACGCTGATGTCGCTGTACGCGTACTTCCTGCACGCGGCGCAAGGGCTCGAAGAGCGCAAGCAGGTCTTGTATCTGCTCGGCCCGGTCGGCGGCGGCAAGTCGTCGTTGGCCGAGAAGATCAAGAAGCTGTGCGAGAAGTTCCCGATCTATGCGCTGAAGGATTCGCTGTCGGGACGGGTTTCGCCGCTGCTGGAGAACCCGCTGTGTCTTTTCGACCGCGACAAGTTCGGCCCGCAGCTTGAGGATCGCTACGGAATCCCGCGCCGCGCGCTGACCGGCATCGCGAGCCCGTGGGCGCTGAAGCGGCTGCGCGAGTACAAGGGCGACGTGACCAAGTTCCGCGTCGTCCGCGTGATGCCTTCGGTGCTGAACCAGATCGGCATCGTCAAGACCGAGCCGGGCGACGAGAACACGCAGGACATCTCGGCGCTGGTCGGCAAGGTCGATCTGCGGATGCTCGAGCGCTACGCGCAGGACGACCCCGACGCGTACAGCTATTCCGGTGCGCTGTGCCTGGGGTCGCCGCGCTGCGTCGAATTCGTCGAGATGTTCAAGGCGCCGCTGAAGGTGCTCAACCCGATCCTGACCGCCACGCAGGAGGGCAACTTCAAGGGGACCGAAGCGCTGCCGGCGATGCCGTTCAACGGCTTCATCATGGCGCACTCGAACGAAGCCGAGTGGCTGAAGTTCCGAAACAACAAGGACAACGAGGCGTTCATCGACCGCGTCTACCTGGTCAAGGTGCCCTACTGCCTGCGCGTCGACGAAGAAATCCGCATCTACGAGAAGATGCTCAGGGAGTCCACGCTCGCCGCGGCGCCGTGCGCGCCGCAGACGCTGCGCTCGCTCGCCGAGTTCACGGTGCTTTCGCGTCTGACCGTTCCGGAGAACTCGTCGATCTATTCGAAGCTGCGCGCGTACAACGGCGAGAACCTGAAGGACGTCGACCCGCGCGCCAAGAGCGTCAAGGAGTACCGCGAGGACGCCGGTGCGACCGAAGGCTTTTCGGGGCTGTCGACGCGCTGGGCGTTCAAGACCATCTCGTCGGCGTTCAACCGCGATCCGAGCGAGATCGCCGCCGACCCGGTCAATCTGCTGGTCGTGCTCGAGGAGCGGCTGAACAAGGAGGACCTGCCCGAGGAATACAAGCGCCGCCTGCGCTCGCACATCAAGGAGTGGGTCATTCCGCGCTTCGCGGAGTTCCTCGAGAAGGAACTCCAGATGAGCTACCTCGACGCCTACGGCGAGTACGGACAGAACCTGTTCGACCGCTACGTCACGTACGCCGACAAGTGGCTGCTCGACGAGGACTACCGCGATCCGGACACCGGCATGCAGTACTCGCGCGAGGCGCTGAACGCCGAGCTTGAGAAGATCGAGAAGCCGGCCGGAATCAGCAACCCGAAGGACTTCCGCAACGAGGTCGTCAATTTCGTGCTCCGCGCGCGCGCGCACGGCCGCAATCCGCAGTGGACCAGCTACGAGAAGCTGCGCGTGGTGATCGAGAAACGCATGTTCTCGAAGACCGAGGACATCCTGCCGGTGATCTCGTTCGAAGCGAAAGGCTCGCAGGAGCTCGACGAG
>JBKBSH010000018.1:7882-11112 GCA_046291795.1 Burkholderiaceae bacterium
CGCCACAAATCGTTCGTCAACCGCATGGTGGCGCGCGGTTACACCGAGAAGCAGGTGCGGCGGCTGGTCGACTGGTACCTGCACTTCAAGAAGTCGGCGCATTCGTGACGCGTCAAGGCACGACCGCCATGACCGATCGGGTCTCGCCGATATCCGCGATGCGAATCGTCGACCGGCGCAGCGATCCGCCGGGGCGCGGTGCGGTCAACCGCGAGCGCTTCGTGAGGCGCTTCAAGGACGAGATCAAGCGTGCCGCCGACGACGAGTTTCGCCGCCGTTCGATCACCGACGTCGGCAAGGGCGGCCGCATCTCGATTCCGGGCCGCGGATTGCAGGAGCCGTTCCTGCACCACGACGAGGAGACGGGAAGCCGCGACTTCGTGCTGCCCGGCAACCGCGAATATCTGCCCGGCGACACGATCCCGCGCCCGCGCGGAGGCCGCGGCGGACCCGAGGGCGACGAACCGGGCGAAGGCGAAAGCCGCGATTCGTTCGCCTTCGTGTTGTCGCGCGAGGAGTTTCTCGCCCTGTTCTTCGACGATCTCGAGCTGCCGAACCTGGAACGCACGCACTTCGGCGAAGTGACGCTGGAACGTATGCGGCGCGCCGGCTACAGCCGCAGCGGCGTGCCGCAGAGTCTGGCGCCGGCGATGACGGTACGCATGTCGATCGCGCGCCGCATCGCGCTGCGCGGCGCGATCGCCGAGCAGATCGAGGAGCTCGAGCGCGCGCTCGAGAACGCCGACCCGGCGGCGCGCGCGGCGATCCACGAGCGGATCGAACAGTTGCGCCGCCGCCGCGACGGACTGCCGTTCATCGAGGACGTCGACCGCCGTTACAGGGCGCATGCACCGATGCCGTCGCCGGCCACGCGCGCGGCCATGCTGTGCCTGATGGACGTCTCCGGCTCGATGGACGAGCGCAAGAAGGACCTCGCGAAGCGCTTCTTCACGCTGCTGTACCTGTTCCTCGAGCGCAAGTACGGCGAAGTCGACGTGGTCTTCATCCGCCACACCGAGACCGCCGAGGAAGTCGACGAGGAGACTTTCTTCCACGACACCCTGTCGGGCGGCACGCTCGTGCATCCCGCGCTCGAGCTCGCTCACCAGGTGATCCAGTCGCGCTACGCGGGCGAGAGCTGGAACGTCTACGTCGCGCAGGCTTCGGACGGCGACTGCGGCGCGGACGACGGTGCGCGCAGCGCCGCGTATGTCAGCGACGTGCTGCTGCCGCGGCTTCGCTACTTCGCCTACGTCGACATTCCGCACATCAACGGCCTGTTCAACCGGCCGTCCGACCTGTGGCAGTCGTACGGCGCGATCGCCAGCCCCGCGTTCGCGCGTCGCCAGGTCCACGGCCGCGGCGACATCTGGCCGGTATTCCGCGAGCTGTTCGCGCGCAGGGCTGACGCATGACGACGCGCAGGAAAACGCCCGGCGACACCACGGAGACCCGCGAGCGGCCCTGGCCCAAACTGCTGACGCGCCCTTCGCTGCCGCTGCCGGCCGCACGCGAGCGGCGCGCGGCCGAGCCGATCGCGACCGGCTCCGAGTGGACGACCGGCGCGCTCGAGAAATTCGACGCCGCGCTCGCGCGCCATGCACGGCGCCTCGGGCTCGACATCTACCCGATCCAGTACGAGGTGATCACGGCCGACCAGATGCTCGACCTCATCTCGACGGTCGGGATGCCCGTGCACTATCCGCACTGGGCTTTCGGCAAGCACCTGGTCGCGCAGGAGCGCACGTACCGCAAGGGGCAGTCGGGACTGGCGTACGAGATCGTCATCAACACCAACCCGGCGCTCGTGTACCTGATGGAGACCAATACGCTGGCGCTGCAGGTGCTGGTGATGGCGCACGCGGCCTACGGCCACAACGCCTTCTTCAAGAACAACTACCTGTTCCAGCAGTTCACCCAGGCCGACAGCATCCTCGACTACCTGAAGTTCGCTCGCGACTACGTGATGCAGTGCGAGCAGACGTACGGCTGGCGCGAGGTCGAGAAGGTCCTCGACTGCTGCCATACGCTGGCGCCGTACGGCGTCGACCGGTACCGCAAGCCCGGGCGGCTTTCGGCGCGGCGCGAACGCGAACGGCTCGCGGAGCGTCTGCGTTTCGCCGAGCGGCACTTCAACCCCGATTTCGCGCATCTGGACTCGCGCAGCGACGGGACGGGCCAGCCGATGCCGGCCTTCGAGCCTCAGGAGAACATCCTGTACTTCATCGAGAAGCACGCGCCGCGGCTCGCGCCTTGGCAGCGCGAACTGGTGCGCATCGTGCGGAAGGTCGCGCAGTACTTCTATCCGCAACGGCTGACCAAGGTCGCCAACGAGGGCGCCGCGACCTTCTGGCACTACACGTTGCTGCACGAGTTGTACGACGCCGGAGAAGTCGACGACGGGTTCATGCTGGAATGGCTGTCGAACCACACCGACGTGGTGACGCAGCCGCCGTTCGACTCGAAGTCGTATCGCGGCATCAATCCGTACGCGCTCGGTTTCGCGATCTTTCGCGACATCCGGCGCATCTGCGAGGTGCCGACCGACGAAGATCGCGAGTGGTTTCCGGAAATCGCCGGCCGTGCGTGGCCGGAGACGATCCACTTCGCGATGGCCAACTTCAAGGACGAGAGCCTGATCGAGCAGTACCTGTCGCCGAAAGTGATGCGCGACATGCGTCTGTTCCTGCTGCACGACGGCCCGGAAGACAGGGACAGCTACGAAGTCCGGGCGATCCACAACGAGCAGGGCTATCTGCGGCTGCGCCAGGCGCTCGCCGCGCAGTACCGCGCCGAGACGCACGTTCCGCAGATCGAGGTGGCACGCGCCGGCGATGACACCGAACGCGCGCTGCTGCTGCACCATCGCGTCCTCGACGGACGCTTGCTCGACAGCGACGGCGTCGACGCGGTCCTCGCGCACGTCAAGGAGCTGTGGGGCTTCGACGTCGTGCTCGAGGAAGTCGACGCCTCCGGCAGCCGCCTGAAAGTCCACCGGGTCTGAAAGCGACGACGGCGCCCGCAGGCGCCGTCGCAGTCGTCCGCGCCGGGTTCAGAGCCAGTACACGACGATGTACAGGCCGATCCAGACCACGTCGACGAAGTGCCAGTACCACGCGGCCGCTTCGAATGCGAAGTGGTGATCCGGCTTGAAGTGTCCCTTTAGCACGCGGATCAGCACGACCGTCAGCATGATCGCGCCGACCAGCACGTGGAAACCGTGGAAACCG
>JBKBSH010000018.1:11204-15510 GCA_046291795.1 Burkholderiaceae bacterium
CGGCTTGAAGTGTCCCTTTAGCACGCGGATCAGCACGACCGTCAGCATGATCGCGCCGACCAGCACGTGGAAACCGTGGAAACCTGTCAGCATGAAGAACGTCGAGCCGAAGATGCCCGACGACAGCCGTAGGTTCAACTCCGAATAGGCGTGCGCGTACTCGTACGCCTGGATCGCGACGAAGGCGAAACCGAACGCGAGCGTCATGAACAGCCAGAACGCGGCCTTGTCGCGCTTGTTCTCGCGCAGCGCGTGGTGCGCGATCGTCAGCCAGACCCCGGAGCTCACCAGCAGGATCGTGTTGACGGTCGGCAGCGGCCACGCGGGGATCTTGGTGAACGGCTCGACGATTCCGCCCGGGCCGGCGTTGGGCCAGGACGCGGTGAAATCGGGCCACAGCAGCTTGTGGTCGAAGTCGCCGAGCGACGGCATCGTGATCACGCGCGCGTAGAACAGCGCGCCGAAGAACGACGCGAAGAACATCACCTCGGAAAAGATGAACCAGCTCATCCCCCAGCGGAACGACACGTCGACCTTGCGGTTGTAAGCGCCGGTTTCCGACTCGGAGACGACGGCGCCGAACCAGCCGAGCATCATGTAGACCAGCAGCGCGAAGCCGATCGCCAGCGGCAGATAGCCGAGCGATACCTTGTTGACGACCATCGCCGCACCGAAGGTCGTGAAGATCATCGAGATCATCCCGACCATCGGCCAGTTCGACGGCGCAGGGACGAAGTAGTGCGACGCCGTTGCGCCTTGCGTGGATCCCATCGTCTTGCCTCCTCCTGAATCGCGTGGTTGCCGCGCGCCGCTAGCGCAGCACGACGAACTTGATGATCGCAAGCAGCGCGGCGATGAACAGCGCCGCGCCCAAGATGCCCATGACGATCACGTGCACCGGATCGAGCTTGGCCGCGTCCTGCTCGTAGTGTGCGCGCTTGCGCACGCCGAAAAAGGACCAGAACACCGCGCGCGCGGTCTGCGCGAACGAAGCGCGCCGACGCGCGATGTCGTTGATCGGGTCGTGCCCGCCCATAGTCAGCTGCGCCCCGCCGCGGCGGCGGCGGCCTGCGCCTTCGGCGCCGCGCCGGGTACTTCGAAAAACGTGTACGACAACGTGATCTGCGTGACGTCGCGCGGAAGTTCGGGGTCGATGAAGAACACGACCGGGAACCTGCGGGTTTCTCCGGCCGCGAGCGTCTGCTGCCGGAAGCAGAAGCATTCGAGCTTCTGGAAGTAGCGCGCCGACTGCATCGGCGCATAGCTCGGGATCGCCTGCCCGGCCATCGCTCGCGCCTCGAGGTTGACCAGATCGTATTCGACGTGGACCAGCTCGCCCGGGTGCACTTCGACGTAGCTCTTCTCCGGTTTGAACCGCCACGGCCCTTGGCGATTCGCGTCGAACTCGACGACGATCGTGCGGCTCGTGTCGACCTGCGTGTTGCGCGCGCGTCGCTCGACGTCCGCATCGCGCGTCGTCAGCAGATTGACTCCCGTGACTTCGCAGATCTTGCGATAAAGGGGCACGAGCGCCCAGCCGAAGCCGAACATCAGCACCGCGACCACGACGAGCTTGCGCACCATCGTGCGGTTGCTTTGTGCGGTCGTGGCCGCGCGCGGCGTCCCGCTCATCGCGCTCACCCGAGCAGCCAGCGGCGGACGATGACGCCGGCGAAGAAGACGAGTGCGATCGACAGCAGGATCAGCGCGGTGCGCGTGTTATGCCGCCGCTCGTCGGTGCTCTGCCGCCGCATCGCGTCACCCTACTTGACCACCGGCGGGGTCTCGAAGGTGTGGAACGGCGCCGGCGACGGAACCGTCCACTCGAGCCCGCCGTCCTTCGCATCGAAGTAGTTCGACGCCGCTTTCGCGCCCCCCTTGATCGTCTTGACCACGACGTACAGGAACAGCAGCTGCGACAAGCCGAAGCCGAACGCGCCGATCGACGCGATCATGTTGAAATCGGCGAACTGCATCGGGTAGTCGGCGTAGCGGCGCGGCATTCCGGCGAGCCCGAGGAAGTGCATCGGGAAGAACGTGATGTTGAAGAAGATCATCGAAAGCCAGAAGTGCCACTTGCCGAGCTTCTCGTCGTACATGTGGCCGGTCCACTTCGGCAGCCAGAAGTAGGTACCGCCGAACAGCGCGAACAGCGACCCCGCCACCAGCACGTAGTGGAAGTGCGCGACGACGTAGTAAGTGTCCTGGATCTGGATGTCGATCGGCGCCATCGCGCAGATCAGGCCCGTGAAGCCGCCCATCGTGAAGACGAAGATGAAGCCGACCGCGAACAGCATCGGCGTCTCGAAGGTCATACTGCCGCGCCACATCGTCGCCAGCCAGTTGAAGATCTTCACGCCCGTGGGCACCGCGATCAGCATCGTCGCGTACATGAAGAAAAGCTGGCCGGTCACCGGCATGCCGGTCGTGAACATGTGGTGCGCCCAGACGATGAACGAAAGGATCGCGATCGACGCGGTGGCGTAGACCATCGAGGCGTAGCCGAACAGCGGCTTGCGGGCGAACACCGGGACGATCTGGCTGATGATGCCGAACGCCGGCAGGATCATGATGTAGACCTCGGGGTGCCCGAAGAACCAGAAGATGTGCTGGTACATCACGGGGTCGCCGCCGCCGGCCGCATTGAAGAACGACGTGCCGAAGTGGCGGTCCGTGAGCGTCATCGTGATCGCACCGGCCAGCACCGGCATCACCGCCAGCAGCAGATACGCGGTGATCAGCCACGTCCAGCAGAACATCGGCATCTTCATCAGCGTCATGCCGGGCGCGCGCATGTTCAGGATCGTCGTGATGATGTTGATCGACCCCATGATCGAGCTCGCGCCCATGATGTGCAGCGCGAAGATCGCCATGTCCATGCCCGGGCCCATCTGCACGGTCAGCGGCGCATAAAGCGTCCAGCCGGCCGCGGTGGCGCCGCCCGGAACGAAGAACGACGCGACGATCAGCAGCGCAGCCGGCGGCAGAAGCCAGAAGCTGAAGTTGTTCATCCGCGCGAATGCCATGTCGGGCGCGCCGATCTGCAGCGGGATCATCCAGTTCGCGAAACCGACGAACGCCGGCATGATCGCGCCGAACACCATGATCACGCCGTGCATCGTCGTGAGCTGATTGAAGAACTCCGGCGCGAAGACCTGGAGTCCGGGCTGGAACAGCTCGGTGCGGATGCCCAGCGCGAGCACGCCGCCGACGAGGAACATCGTGAAGGAAAACCACAGGTACATCGTTCCGATGTCCTTGTGGTTCGTCGCATACAGCCAGCGCCGCCAGCCGTGCGGGTGGTCGTGGGCGTGCTCGCCGTGCGCGTGGCCGGCGATCTTGTCGGGGGTGACTGCACTCATGCGGACTCCTCGATGGCCTGATTCCTGATCCCTGTGCGTTCGCCCGGCTACTTGCGGGCGGCCTTGAACTCTGCGGGCTGCACGACGGCACCCGACTTGTTACCCCACGCGTTCTTCGCGTACGTCGCGACCGCCGCCAGCTCGACGTCGGAAAGCCCTTTCCACGAGGGCATCGCGCCCTTGCCGTTGAGCAGGATCGCGATCTGCTGCGGCGTGTTCATCACGACCGCGCTGCCGTCGAGCGGCGGGAACGCGCCTTTGACGCCCTGACCGTTGGCCTGGTGGCACGCCTGGCAATTGGCCGCATACACCTTGGCGCCGCGCTCCTGCAGTTCGGCGAGGGTCCAAGTCTTGTTCGGATCGTCGGCGGCCGCCGCCATCGCCGCCTTCTTCTCGGCGACCCACTTCGAATAGTCCTCCGGCGAGACCACCCGCACGACGATCGGCATGAAAGCGTGGTCGCGCCCGCACAGTTCGGCGCACTGGCCGCGGTACGTGCCGATCTTCTCGGCGCGGAACCAGGTATCGCGCACGAAGCCCGGGATCGCGTCCTGCTTGACGCCGAACGCCGGGACATACCACGCGTGGATCACGTCGTTGGCGGTCGTGATCACGCGCACCTTCTTGCCGACCGGAACGACGAGTTCGTTGTCGACCTCGATCAGGTAGGTGTTCGACTTCGGTGCCTTGCCTTCGATCTGCTCGCGCGGCGTGGCGAGCGTCGACAGGAAGGAAATGCCCTCGCCTTCGCCTTTCAGGTAGTCGTAGCCCCACTTCCACTGATAGCCGGTCGCCTTGATCGTCAGATCGGCGTTGGTCGTGTCCTTCATCGCGACGACCGTCTTGGTCGCCGGCAGCGCCATGCCGATGACGATCAGGAAGGGGATCACCGTCCACACCACCTCGACCTTCGTGCTCTCGTGGAAGTCGGCGGGTTGCGCGCC
>JBKBSH010000187.1:0-5081 GCA_046291795.1 Burkholderiaceae bacterium
CAGTCGTTGTCGCGCAGCATGACCTGGCCGAGGTGCAGATCGCCGTGATGCCGGATCTTGGCGCCCACGTCGCCTTCCGGAGCGGCGATCGCGGCGACGATCGCATCGCGCGCTGCGAGCACGATGTCGGCATCGGCGCGTACCGCCGCCGGTAGTTCGTCGCGCCGCCGCGCCAGCAGCTCGACCGCGGCGCGCGCCTCGTCGCGGATGTTGCGCACCCAGTTCGCGACGTCGTCGCGCGTAATCCGCTCCGGCGCGAACGCCGGATCCGCGCCCGAGGCGAACGCAAGGTGCAGTTCGGCCACGCGCCGTCCGAGCGTCTGCGCCAGCGCCGCGTAGTCGCCGAAGGTCTCGTCGGCGGCGCGGCTTTCGATCCGGCGCGCGACGTAATCGACGGTGAACGTCCAGCCGTCGCCCTGGTTTTCGACGTACGCCTGCAGCAGCGCCAGGCTGCTCGCGATGCCGTCCGCGTCGACGTACTCGACGCTGCCGGCGAGCGGCACGCAGTGTTCGAAACCGGCCACGTCGGTGAGAAAACGGCCGATCTCGAGCTCCGGGTTCAACCCGGTTCGGACGCGGCGATAGGTCTTCAGGAAGAGCTGCCGGCCGAGCTGCATCACCGTGTTGCTGCTCGATCCCGGCGGGCGCGTCACGGGCCTGCGCGACTGCTGCGTGCCGGCAAGCTGCGCGAACGCGCGGGTCGGCCTGAACACGAGTTTGCCGTGCGCAGTGGCGAGCTCGGCGCCAGCACCGATCGCCTCGACCAGCGCGGCGCAGAACTCCGGGTCCTGCGTGGCGTCGGCGAGCGCGCCGACCTGTGCCTGCTGGCGCACCCTGGCGATCGTCGCCGGCGCGAGCGCGCGGCTGCGCTCCTCCTCGTCTTCCCACGCGAGCGCGAACGGCAGGAAGTAGCGCGCGGGCTCGCCGGCTTCGGTCTCGACGTTGGCGAGCGCGAGCAGCCAGCTATGTCGGCCGTGCTTGAGCAGCGCGTGATCGGCGATCGCGACGCGCCGGATCGCCTCGCCCTTGGCGGCGTACCAGCGCTCGCGCGCGACGAAGCGCGGCAGCACCTGCGTTTCGAACTGCTTGCGCAGCCGCTCGGCCATGCCGATACGCCACGGCACCACGCGGTCGCGGAAGAAACTCGACCAGCCGTCGAACAGCACCAGCACCTGCAGGTCCTCGGGCGCGAGCCGCTCGCTGTGCCAGTCGGGCACCGGCACGTCGGCGGCCAGGCGAAACCAGAAAAAGCCGTGCGACGGCAGCGTCAGCAGATACGGCAGTTCGCCGACCGGCGGAAACGCGGTTCGACCGAGCAGTTCGACCGGAACGCGGCCGCGGTAGTCGGCGAGGTCGAGCTCGACCGGCTGTGCCGAACGCGCCAGATTGGCGACGCACAGGATCGCCTCGTCGCCGTGCTCGCGCACGAACGCCAGCACCTTGCGGTTGCCCGGATGCAGGAAGCGCAGACTGCCGCGGCCGAAGGCTCGATGGCCGCGCCGCACCGCGATCAGCCGCCGCATCCAGTTGAGCAGCGACGACGGATCGCGGCTCTGCGCCTCGACGTTGACGGCTTCGAAGCCGTACACCGGGTCCATGATCGGCGGCAGATAAAGCCGCTGCGGGTCGGCGCGCGAGAAGCCGCCGTTGCGATCGCTCGTCCACTGCATCGGCGTGCGAACGCCGTCGCGGTCGCCGAGGAAGATGTTGTCGCCCATGCCGATCTCGTCGCCGTAGTAGACGATCGGCGAACCCGGCATCGACAGCAGCAGGCTGTTCATCAGCTTGATGCGGTCCAGGTCGTTTTCCATCAGCGGCGCCAGCCGCCGGCGGATGCCGAGGTTGATGCGCGCGCGCTGGTCGGCCGCGTACATCCGGTACATGTAGTCGCGCTCGCGGCTGGTGACCATCTCGAGCGTGAGCTCGTCGTGATTGCGCAGGAAAATCGCCCATTGGCAGACGTCCGGGATCTCCGGCGTCTGCGCCATGATCTCGACGATCGGATGCCGGTCCTCCATCGCGATCGCCATGTACATGCGCGGCATCAGCGGGAAGTGATACGCCATGTGGCATTCGTCGCCCGCGCCGAAGTACTCGGCCACGTCCTCGGGCCACTGGTTCGCCTCGGCCAGCAGCACGCGGTCCGTGTAGCGCGCGTCGAGCGCGGCGCGGATCTTCCTGATGATCGCGTGCGTCTCCGGCAGGTTCTCGTTGCCGGTGCCTTCGCGTTCGACCAGGTACGGAATGGCGTCGAGCCGGAAGCCGTCGACGCCCATGTCGAGCCAGAAGCGCATCGTCCGGATCACCGCCTTCAACACCTGCGGGTTGTCGAAGTTCAGGTCCGGCTGGTGATGGAAGAAGCGGTGCCAGTAGTACTGCTGCGCGACCTCGTCCCAGGTCCAGTTCGACTTCTCGCTGTCGGTGAAGATGATGCGCGTGCCGGCGTACCGGTTCGGGTCGTCGCTCCAGACGTAGAAATTGCGCTTGCCCGAACCCTTCGGCGCGCGCCGCGCGGCCTGAAACCACGGGTGCTGGTCGGAGGTGTGGTTGACGACGAGCTCGGTGATCACGCGCAGCCCGCGCTTGTGCGCCTCGCGAACGAAACGGCGGAAGTCCTCGCGCGTGCCGTACGCGGGGTGCACGTTGTGGTAGTCGGCGACGTCGTAGCCGTCGTCGCGGAACGGCGACGGGTAAAAAGGCAGCAGCCAGAGCGTATTGACGCCGAGGTCGCGCAGGTAGTCGAGCTTGCTCGTCAGCCCGGGAAAGTCGCCGATGCCGTCGTCGTTGGAGTCGAAGAACGCCTTGACGTGCAGCTCGTAGACGATCGCGTCCTTGTACCAGAGCGCGTCGTCCGCGGCTTTCTGCGCGGCCGCGGCGCGCGCGGAGCGCGGCGCGACGGTTGCCCGAGTATCCATCTACATGAAGTAGTCGAAGTCCTGCTCGCGATGCACGCGCCGCTGCAGCCGGAACACGTGCACCGGGCAGCGCTGCGGGTCGAGGCTGACGAAGTTGCGTGCGCCTTGCCAAAGATAGCGCGCGCCGGTGACGAGGTCGTGCATCTGGTAAGGCCGGTCTTCCTGCACGCCGAACGCGGCGAGGTCGAGCGCGAGCCAGCCCGACTGCACGTGGTGCGGATCGAGATTGACCGCGCACACGATCACGTTCGCGAGATCGGGTGTGGCCTTCGCGTATGCGATCATCTGCTCGTTGTCGATCGGCAGGAAGCGCAGCGAATCGTCGCGCTGCAGCGCCGGGTTGGCGCGCCGGATACGGTTGAGCAGCCCGATGAACGGCGCGAGCGAATCGGGCCGGTCGCGGTCCCAGTGCCGCAACTGGTACTTCTCCGAGTCGAGGTACTCCTCGGAGCCCGGTTCGCGCGGCGTGCGCTCGGTCAGCTCGTACGCGGGACCGTAGATGCCGTAGCTCGCCGACAGCGTGGCCGCCAGCGCCACCCGCGCCATGAACGTTGCGCGCGTTCCGAACTGCAGCGCTTCGGTCAGGATGTCGGGCGTGTTCGGCCAGGCGTTCGGGCGCAAGTACTCGCGCCCGGGCCCGTGCGCGAGTTCGGTGAAGTATTCGGTCAGCTCGCGCTTGGTGTTGCGCCAGGCGAAGTAGGTGTAGCTCTGCGTGAAGCCGAGCTTCGCGAGCCGATGCATCGCCTTCGGCCGCGTGAACGCCTCGGACAGAAAGATCAGGTCGGGGTGCCTTCCCTTGAGCCGGTCGATCGCCCACTCCCAGAACTCGAACGCCTTGGTGTGCGGGTTGTCGACGCGGAAGATCTTCACGCCCTGCTCGATCCAGAATTCGAACACGCTCGCCAGCGCGAGCCACAGTTCGCGCCAGCGCGCGCTTTCGAAGTCGAACGGATAGATGTCCTGGTACTTCTTCGGCGGGTTCTCGGCGTACTGCACGCTGCCATCGGGGCGGCGGCGGAACCATTCGGGATGCTCGCGCACCCAGGGATGGTCGGGCGCGCATTGGAACGCGATGTCGAGCGCGATCTCCAGACCGTGCTCGTGCGCTCGCGCCACCAGCCGGCGAAAGTCCTCGAGCGTGCCCAGCTGCGGATGCACCGCCGTGTGCCCGCCTTCGGCGGCGCCGATCGCCCAAGGACTGCCGACGTCGTCGGGCCCGGCCGCGAGCGCGTTGTTCCTGCCCTTGCGCTGAAGCCGGCCGATCGGATGGATCGGCGGCAGGTACAGCACGTCGAAACCCATCTGCGCGACGTACGGCAGCAGCTTCTCGCAGTCGGCGAACGTGCCGTGGCGGCCGGGCTCGGGCGAGGCCGAACGCGGGAACATCTCGTACCACGCCGAAAAGCGCGCGCGCTCGCGATCGACCACCAGCGGCAGCTCGCGCGGATGCCACGACGCGAACTGCAGGTCCGGATGGCGCGCGGCGAGCGCGGAAAGCGCAGGATCGAGCGCGATGCGCTTCAGCACCTCGGCATCGTTCGCGCTGTCGACGGCGCGCGTCATCTCCTGCGCCCATTGCTGCAGCCGATCGCGCTCGGCCGCGTCCTGCGTGCGAGAAGCGGCGCCGGCGACGAGCCGCGCGCCGCTGCGCAGCGCGAGCCGGATGTCGTCGAGGTCCACGCGGCGCGCCAGGTCGTGCTGCCACGACAGGAAATGATCGACCCACGCGCACACCGTGTAGCGGTACCGGCCGATCGCATCGAGATGGATGCTGCCGCGCCAGCGATCGTTGCCGACGTGTGCCATCGGCGCCGCCTGCCATTGCGTGACGCCCTCGCGCCGCCACAGCAGCGCGCAGCCGATTGCATCGTGGCCGTCGGCGAAACAATCGGCTTCGACGACGAAGGTGTCGCCGACCGTGCGCTTGACGGCGAAGCGGCCGTCGTCGATCTGCGGCGCGACGTTCTCGACGACCGCGCGGATGCGGCCGTCGCGCTGCCCGACCGGCTGCACGCCGTCGGCCGTATCAGGCATCGGCTCGCTCCCGCTTGAACACCAGCACCGCCAGCGGCGGCAAGGTGAGCGTCAGCGAGAACGGCCGGCCGTGCGCGCCGACCGGCGCAGCCTCCACACCGCCGAAATTGCCGGCACCGCTGCCGCCGTAGT
>JBKBSH010000188.1:0-5076 GCA_046291795.1 Burkholderiaceae bacterium
TGCGCTGTGCCGGCACGCTGATCCTGTTGCGCGAATTCAAGGCGGCGAGCTTCATGGAACTCGCCGCGCGCGAGCGGATGACGCATACGGTGCTCGTTCCGGCGATGGTCAACCTGTGCCTGCTCGCGCCCGACTTCGACCGCTTCGATCTGTCGGCGTGGCGAATCGGCGGCTACGGCGGCGCACCGATGCCGTCGGCGACGATCGAGCGCTGCGCGCGGAAGCTGCCGAAGCTCGAGCTGATGAACCTGTACGGCGCCACCGAGACCACGTCGCCCGCGACGATCATGCCGGCGCGTTACACCGCGACGCACGCGGACAGCGTCGGACTCGCGGTCGCGTGCGGCGACATCGTCGTGATGGACGACACGGGCAGGCAGGTGGCGCCGGGCGAGACGGGCGAGCTTTGGATCGGCGGGCCGATGGTCGTTCGCGGTTACTGGAACGATCCGCAGGCGACCGCGCGGGAGTTCACCGCGGGCTACTGGCATTCGGGCGACCTCGGATCGATCGACGCCGACGGTTTCGTCCGCGTGTTCGACCGCAAGAAGGACCTGATCAACCGCGGCGGCTACAAGATCTATTCGGCCGAGGTCGAAAGCGTGCTGATCGCGCACCCTGCCGTCGTCGAGGCCGCCGTCGTCGCGAAACCGTGCCCGGTGCTCGGCGAACGCGTTCACGCTTTCGTGTGCCTGCGCGCCGACGCGACCGCCGACGGATTGCGCGCGCATTGCGCGGCACAACTCGCGGACTACAAGGTGCCCGAGACCTTCACGTCGAGCCGCGAACCGCTGCCGCGCAACGCCAACGGCAAGCTGCTCAAGCGGCTGCTGCGCGAGCGGGTCGCCACCGGCGTAACCTCTCCGGCATGAGCGAAGAGTCGTCCCCGCTGATCGTCGATCGCGAAGGCGGAATCGTCCGGCTTCGCTTCAACCGCCCGAACGTTCTGAACGCGCTCGACCGCTCCGCTGCGCGCGCGTTCCTCGACGTCTGCCGCACGCTCGCGGAGGATCGTTCGGTGCGGGTGCTCGTGCTCAGCGGCGAGGGGCGCGCGTTCATGGCCGGTGGCGATCTGGCGGAACTGAAGGCCGATCCGATCGGCGCCGCCGAAGCGCTGATCGGTCCGGTGCACGAGGCGCTGCCGCTGCTCGCCGGCATGCGCGCCCCGGTCGTCGCCAGCCTGCACGGCGCGGTCGCCGGCGCCGGGCTGAGTCTGGCGATGGCGTGCGACTTCGCGCTCGCCGCCGAGGGCACGAGATTCACGCTCGCGTACGTCAACATCGGCGCGAGCTGCGACGTCTCGGCTTCGTGGTCGCTGCCCCGGCTCGTGGGGATGCGCCGCGCGCTCGAGATCGCGCTGCTCGGCGACGTCTTCGATGCCGCCGAAGCGCAGCGCATCGGCATCGTGAACCGCGTCGTGCCCGCCGCCGAGCTGCAGGCGCAGACGCTCGCGCTCGCGCGGCGGCTGGCCGAGGGGCCGGCCGAATCGATCGCGCAGATGAAGTGGCTGATGCGGACTTCGTTCGAGCGCGACCTGCGCGGCCAGCTCGACGCCGAGCGCGAGGCTTTCCTCGCGTGTGCGGCGACGGCCGATTTCGCCGAGGGCGTGGATGCGTTCATCGCGAAACGCAAACCGCGGTTTGGCGGAGCATGACCCTGGCGCGTGCGCGCGTGCCGGGCGGCGGTCTGCGCGGCTGCGCGTGACGAGAGGACTTCGGGAGGCAATCGATGAAAACCCGTGCTGCCGTGCTCGACAAAATGGGCGTGCCGCCGCCCTACGCACAGACGAAGCCGCTCGCGATCCAGGAGCTCGACCTCGAACCCCCCGGTGCGGGCGAAGTGCTGGTGCGGATCCGCGCGGCCGGGCTGTGCCATTCGGACCTTTCGGTGATCGACGGCAACCGGCCGCGGCCCACGCCGATGGCGCTCGGCCACGAGGCGGCCGGTGAAGTCGAGGCACTCGGCCCCGGTGTGACCGATCTCGCGGTCGGCGATCACGTGGTGCTGGTGTTCGTGCCGAGCTGCGGCCATTGCCTGCCGTGCGCCGAAGGCCGCCCCGCGCTGTGCGAGCCGGCCGCGGCGGCGAACGGCGCCGGCACGCTGCTGTCGGGCGCGCGCCGGCTCAGCCGCAGCGGCCAGCCGATTCACCACCACCTCGGCTGCTCGGCGTTTGCGGAAAAGGCGGTCGTGTCGCGCAATTCGGTCGTCAAGATCGATCCGGCGCTGCCGTTCGAAGAGGCCGCGCTGTTCGGTTGCGCGGTGCTGACGGGCGTGGGCGCGGTCGTCAACACCGCGAAGGTGCCGGCCGGGGCGACCGTCGCGGTCGTCGGACTCGGCGGCGTCGGGCTCGCGGCGTTGATCGGCGCCGTCGCGGCGGGCGCTTCGCGGATCGTCGCGGTCGACCTGTCGGCCGAGAAGCTGGCGGTCGCGCGGTCGCTCGGCGCGACCGACGGGTTCGACGCGGGTTCGGCCGACTGCGCCGACGCCGTGCGCGCCGCCACCGCGGGCGGTGTCGACTACGCGTTCGAGTTCGCCGGCGCCGCCCAAGCGATGGAGCTCGCCTACAAGGTCACGCGCCGCGGCGGCACGACGGTCACCGGCGGGCTGCCGCCGCCGACGGCCACGCTGCCGCTGCCGCTGGTCAATCTCGTCGCCGAAGAGCGCACCGTCAAGGGCAGCTACATCGGCACCTGCGTGCCGCTGCGCGATCTGCCGCGCTTCATCGCGCTGCACCGCCAGGGGCGCCTGCCGGTGCGCAGGCTGCTCACCGGGACGCTCGCGCTCGAAGAGATCAACGAAGGCTTCGACCGGCTGCGCGAGGGCAAGGCGATCCGGCAGGTGGTGCTGCTGTAAGGGTCGCCGAGCGCGTCGGCCGCGCCCTGCGTCGCGCCGCGCCGGGGGCGAGCCTGGCTCGTGCAGTGATAACCTGCGCGAGATCCGCATTTCTCGATCCGAGCATGATCATCACCAGCCTCCTCGACACCGACCTGTACAAGTTCACGATGATGCAGGTCGTGCTGCATCACTTTCCGGGCGCGCAGGTCGAGTACCGCTTCAACTGCCGCAACAAGGGTGTGGATCTGTCGCCGTACATCGACGAGATCCGCGAAGAGGTCGCGTGGCTGTGCACGCTGCGGTTCCGCGAGCGCGAGCTCGACTACCTGCGCGGTCTGCGCTTCATCAAGAGCGACTTCGTCGACTTCCTCGGGCTGTTCCAGCTCAACACCAAGTACATCACGATCGAACGATCGGAAAGGGAAAGCGGCGGCATCGAGATCGTCGTCAAGGGACCGTGGCTGCACACGATCCTGTTCGAGATCCCGGTGCTGGCGATCGTCAACGAGATCTACTTCCACAACACGCAGCCGATCCCCGACTACGCCGAAGGCCGCAGGCGGCTGCGCGAGAAGATCGCGCTGGTACGCGACGACCCCGAGATGGAAGGCGTGCACATCGCCGACTACGGAACCCGCCGGCGCTTTTCGCGGCTGTGGCACGAGGAGGTGCTGCTGACGCTGAAGGACGGGCTGAAGGAGAGGTTCGCCGGCACGAGCAACGTGATGTACGCGATGAAGCACAACCTGACGCCGCTCGGCACGATGGCGCACGAGTATCTGCAGGCGTGCCAGGCGCTGGGCCCCAGGCTGCGCGACTCGCAGGTCTTCGGCTTCGAGACGTGGGCGCGCGAGTACCGCGGCGACCTCGGCATCGCGCTGAGCGACGTCTACGGCATGGACGCGTTCCTGCGCGACTTCGACATGTACTTCTGCAAGCTGTTCGACGGCGCGCGGCACGACTCCGGCGATCCGGTGCAGTGGGGCGAGCGGCTGATCGCGCACTACGAGAAGAACCGTGTGGACCCGAAGACCAAGACGCTGGTGTTCTCCGACGCGCTGACCTTCCCGAAGGTCGTCGAGCTGTACAAGCGCTTCAAGGACCGTGCGCGCGTGGCTTTCGGCGTCGGCACCAACCTGACCAACGACCTCGGCTACACGCCGTTGCAGATCGTCATCAAAATGGTCCGCTGCAACGGGCAGCCGGTCGCCAAGCTCACCGACTCGCCCGAGAAGAACCTGTGCGAGGACGAAGCCTATCTCGCGTACCTGCGCCAGGTCTTCCAGATCAAGAAACCCGAGCCGGTGACGACACCATGAAGCTTGCCCGCTTTCCCCGCGTTCGCCTCGCCCATGCACCGACGCCGCTCGAACCGATGAAGCGGCTTACCGAGGCGCTCGGCGGACCGAATCTGTGGATCAAGCGCGACGACTGCACCGGGCTCGCCACCGGCGGCAACAAGACGCGCAAGCTCGAGTTCCTGATGGCCGAAGCGCTCGCGCAGCGGGCCGACGTGGTCATCACGCAGGGTGCCACGCAGTCGAACCACGCGCGGCAGACCGCGGCGGCCGCGGCGAGGCTGGGGCTCGCGTGCGAGATCCTGCTCGAGGACCGCACCGGCTACGCGCACGACGACTACCGCCGCTCGGGCAACGTGCTGCTCGACCGGCTGTTCGGCGCGCGCGTCGAGCACTTTGCGGGCGGCACCGACATGGACGCCGCGCTGGCGCGCCGCGCCGACGAGCTTCGCGCGCAGGGCAGGCGGCCTTACGTGATTCCGGGCGGCGGGTCGAATCCGGTCGGCGCGCTGGGCTACGTCGCCTGCGCGCTGGAGTTGATCGAGCAGGCCAATTCGATCGACCTGCCGATCGACTGCGTCGTGCACGCGACCGGCAGCAGCGGAACGCAGGCGGGGCTCGTGGCGGGCTTCGAGGGTGCGCGCAGCGGCATCCCCGTGCTCGGCATCGGCGTGCGCGCCGCGCGCGCGCCGCAGGAGGAAAAGGTCTACGCGCTCGCCTGCGCGACCGCCGATCTGCTCGGCATCGCGGGCGCCGTGTCGCGCGCGAGCGTGGTGGCCGACTGCGATTACGTCGGCGCCGGTTACGGCGTTCCGACCCCCGGCATGATCGAAGCGGTGACGATGGTGGCGCGCACCGAAGGCATCGCGCTCGACCCGGTGTATACGGGCAAAGGCATGGCCGGCCTGATCGACCTCGTCCGCAAGGGCACCTGGCCGGCGTC
>JBKBSH010000189.1:0-5047 GCA_046291795.1 Burkholderiaceae bacterium
CTCGCCGCGAAGATGCCGGCGCCCTTGCCGTGCCTGCGCGCGGCGGCCGCGACGCGGTCGATCGCGGCCTGCACGTCGGCGTGGCCGCTCGCGCCGAGATGGCCGAGGCTCGCGGCGAGGTCCGCGGGGCCGACGAACAGCACGTCCACGCCGTCGACCGCTGCGATCGCGTCGACCGCGGCGAGCGCCGCGGCGCTTTCGATCTGGACGATCGCGCACGCGTTGTCGTTGGCGCGCGCGAGGTATTAGCGGTCGAACCCGTAGCGCGCGGCGCGCACGCCGCCGGCCACGCCGCGCACGCCCGCCGGCGGATAGCGCATCGCAGCCACCGCGCGGCCCGCCTCGTCGGCGTCGCTGACCGAAGGGAAGACGATCGTCGCGCAACCCGCGTCCATCGCGCGCTTGACGCGGACCGCGGCGTTTTCGGCCACGCGCACGATCGGCGCGGCGCCGCCGTTGCCGATCGCCTGCAACAGCGAGACGACCTCCATGCCGTCGATCGGCGAGTGCTCGGTGTCGACGACCAGGAAGTCGAACCCCGCGTGCGAAAGCGCCTCGGCCGCGAGCGGTGCGCCGAGCGACAGCCAGCAGCCGTACAGCGTTTCGCCGGCGCGCAGTCTGCGCTTCACCGCGTTGTCGGTCATTTGCGCAGGATCCACAGCAGCAGCGTGATCGCGATCGAGATCACGAGCGAGGTCATCAGCGGGAAGTGGAACGAAAAGCCCTCGCGCTCGAAATGGAAGTCGCCGGGCAGCCGCCCGATCCAGCGCCACCAGCCGGACTTCGCGAGCCAGGGCCATGCGAGGCCCAGCGCGACCAGCACGATGCCCGCCAGGATCAGGAAGCGTTGCATGGGCTCAGGATAGCCGAGCGCGCGGCGCCGCCCCGTCCGCGCCGGGCTTCAGCGCGCCCGGCGGGTCTTCGCTGCCGGCGCGCGCTTCGCCGCCGGCTTGGCCGACGCCTTCGCTGCGCGCGCCGCGGTCTTCGCGGTGGGTTGGGCTGCGGCCGGCCTGGCGCGCTTCGCCACGTACTTTTTCGGCGGGGGTTCTTCGGCGGCCGGTGGCGCCTTCGACGGCGACTTGGCCGCGGACCCGGCGGTCTTCGCCGCACGCGGCTCGAACTCGAAACCGATCGTGCCGTCCGGTTTCTTGACGAGGAAGGCCGAGAATTTGCGGCGGGTCCTGTTCGACACGAAGCCGCGCAGCGCGTCCGTTCGGCCCGTCGCGAGCAGCTTTCTCATCTGTTCGGGCTCGATCGGCTGCTGCAGGATCACCTTGCCCGAGCGGAAGTCGCAGTTTCGTTCGGGGCCGACCGCCTTCTCGCACACGTACGCCATCGGCAGCTCGAACACGCGCGCGCCGCACTTCGGGCAGGCGCCGAGCGGTGTGTGCCCGCTGAAGTCGACCGCTTCGCCGCCCTGTTCTTCGCCCGCGGGCGCATTGCCGAAGTCGAACTCGAGCTTGTACTCGGGCGGCACGAGCTTGAGCACCGCGGCAAACGGGCGGCCGATCCTGCTGCGGAATCCGGTCAGCGGGCCGATCTGCTTGTCGCGCAGAAGCCGTTCGACCTCGTCGATTTCGAAGAAGCGGCCGCCCGGATGCTTGCTGATCGAGAACTCGCACTTCGTGCACGCGAAGCGGCGGTAGTTCTCCTTGACCCTGGCGCCGCACTTCGGGCACGGCGTCTTCAGCGTCACATAGTCGCCGGGCACCTCGCCCTTCTCGGCGCCCTTGCGAATGCGTTCGACGATGTCGCGCGTCATCCGCTCGATGCCCTTCATGAAGGCATCGCGCTTGAGTTTGCCGCGCTCCATCTGCGCGAGCTGGTATTCCCATTCGCCGGTCAGCTCGGGCGCGTCGAGCGCGTCGACGCCGAAGCCGCGCAGCGCGCGCAGCAGCTGGAACGCCTTCGCGGTCGGGTGCAGTTCCTTGCCGTCGCGTACCAGGTACTGCTCGGTGATCAGCCCTTCGATGATCGCCGCACGGGTGGCCGGCGTACCGAGCCCTTTGCCGGCCATCGCGGCGCGCAGCTCCTCGTCCTCGACGAGCTTGCCCGCGCCCTCCATCGCCGACAGCAGCGTCGCTTCGTTGTAGCGCGGCGGCGGCCTGGTCTGCAGGCCGACGGCTTCGATCGCCTCGGTCCGCACGCGTTCGCCGGCTTCGACCTTCGGCAGCGTCTGCTCGTCGGTCGCCTCCTTGCCGTAGACCGCGAGCCAACCCGGTTCGACCAGCACCTTGCCTTCGGTCTTGAACCGGTGCTCGCCGACGGTCGTGATACGCGTCGTCACGAGGTACTCGGCCGCCGGGAAGAAGATCGCGAGAAAACGCCGGACGACGAGGTCGTAGATCTTCTGCTCGGCCTCCGACAGGTGTTTCGGCTCCTGCAGCGTCGGGATGATCGCGAAGTGGTCCGACACCTTGGCGTTGTCGAAGACGCGCTTGTTCGGCTTGATCCAGCCGTTCTTCTGGATCGCCTTGGCGAACGGCGCGTATTCGCGCATCTGCCCGACGACGTCGACCGTCTGCTTGACGACCTTCAGATAGTCCTCGGGCAGCGCGCGCGAGTCGGTCCGTGGATACGTCAGCACCTTGTGCCGTTCGTACAGCGCCTGCGCCAGCGACAGCGTGGCCTTGGCCGAGAAGCCGAAGCGCCCGTTCGCTTCCCGCTGCAGCGACGTCAGATCGAACAGAAGCGGCGCGGTCTGCGTGCTGGGCCGGGCTTCCTCGCTGACCGTTCCGGCCTTGCCCCGGCAGGCTTCGACGATCGCGTCGGCCTTGCGCGCATCCCACAGGCGCTCGGGGCGCGCGTCGGGATCGTCTTCGCGCTTCTTGAAGTCGGGGTCGAACCAGCGGCCCTCGTACGTGCCGGCCTTGCAGCCGAACGTGGCGCGAACCTCCCAATAGTCGCGCGGGACGAACCGCTGGATCGCCTCCTCGCGCTCGACGACCAGCGCGAGCGTGGGCGTCTGCACGCGACCCACGGTCGTCAGGAAGAACCCGCCGTCGCGGCTGTTGAACGCGGTCATCGCGCGCGTGCCGTTGATGCCGACCAGCCAGTCGGCCTCGGCGCGCGAGCGAGCGGCCTCCTCGAGCCGGTGCATCTCGGCGTCGCCGCGCAGCTGCGCGAATGCCTCGCGGATCGCCGCCGGCGTCATCGACTGCAGCCACAGCCGCCGGATCGGCTGCCTGGCCTTCGTGTACTGCACGATGTAGCGGAAGATCAGCTCGCCCTCGCGGCCGGCGTCACAGGCGTTGATCAGCTGCGTCACGTCCTTGCGCTTGATCAGCTTCGCGAGCAGCTTGAGCCGCTCCTCGGCCCGCTTGTCGATCGGTTCGACGTCGAAGGCCGGCGGGATCATCGGCAGGTGCGCGAAGCTCCATTTGCCGCGCGCGACTTCGACCGGGTTCGACAGCTGCAGAAGATGGCCGACGGCGGACGCAAGCACGTACTCGTCGGACTCGTAGTAGTCCTGATGCCGCGTGAACCCGCCGAGCGCGCGCGCGATGTCCGCGGCGACGGAGGGCTTCTCGGCGATGATCAGCGTCTTGCTCATGCGATATGAAAAAGCCGCCCGGTCGGATTCGGATGGCACCCGAACGGACAGGCGGCTTCCTTTTTTTCAGGATAACAACGAAACGGGGTCGCCGCGCAAGTCGACCCCGGCGCGTCAGTGCATCAGGCGATCCTCGCCGTCGTCGAGCAGCTCCTCGATGAGGAGGACGTCGACGCGCGCCTGCTGGCTCCACAGCACCATCAGCACGATCAGCTTGAGCTTCGCCAGCGGCACCGGCGTTTCATCGATCGCGAGCGCGCGCTCGATCACGATCTCGCGCTGCGCGGGCGAAAGCTGGCCGGCGCCTTCCAGGAAGCGCAGGAAGGCGACCGCTTCGTGGCCGAGCCGGTCGGTCTCGAAGCCCGCGTAGACGCGGAACGCACCCGCGCGCTCTTCGCCGACCGCGAGCGACTCGCGCGTGACGTGCGCGAGCCCCTGCAGCCAGGCGAGCGCCGCCGAGATCTCGTCGTCGTCGAATCCCGCCGCGGCGAGCTTGCGCGTCAGTGAGTCGGCGTCCGGGCACGCGGTGAACGCGCCGTAGTTCTCGTAGAGGTAGACGAGGACGTCGAACATGTGCCGCGCACTGTAGCGGCTCGACGCCGCGCGCGCAAACGGCTACCTCAACCTCTGGTAGCGGTTGCCGGGCAGACGTTCAACATGTTGGGCCAGCTCGAGCTCGAGCAGATCGGCCGTCAGAGCGCCGGCGTCGCGCCCGGTGCGCAGCGCGAGCGCGTCGAGATCGACCGGATCGAAGCCGAGCGCTTCGAGCAGCGCGGCCTGCGCGGGCGTCAACGCGGCCGCGGGCGCCGCCGCGGTCGCGCCACCGGCGGGTGCGACGCGCAGTTCGTCGAGCACGTCCTGCGCCGATTCGGCGAGTTTGGCGCCTTCCTTGATCAGCTTGTGGCAGCCTTTCGCGAGCGGCGAATGGATCGATCCCGGCACCGCGAGCACCTCGCGTCCGGCGTCGGCCGCCAGGCGCGCGGTGATCAGGCTTCCGGAACGCAGCGTGGCTTCGACGACCAGCACGCCGCGCGCCAGCCCCGCGATCAGCCGATTGCGACGCGGAAAGTTGTGCGCGATGCCCGGCGTGCCGAGCGGCAGTTCCGAGATCACGACGCCGCGCCGGCGGATCTCGAGCGCGAGCGCCTTGTTCGCCGCCGGATAGATCACGTCGACGCCCGTGCCGACGACCGCGATCGTCGACGCATCGGTTTCGGCCTTCAGCGCGCCGCGATGCGCGGCCGCATCGATGCCGAGCGCGAGTCCGCTCGCGATCGTCAGCCCGGCGCGCGCCAGCGCGTGCGCGAAAGCCTCGGCGTTGGCCTCGCCCTGTCGGGTCGCGTTGCGGCTGCCGACGATCGCGACGGCGGGCCGGTTCAGCAACTCGCGGCGGCCGATCGCAAAGAGCAGTGCAGGCGGATCGGCGATCGCGAGCAGCGCCTGCGGGTAGTCGGCGTCGGCGAGCGTCACCAACGCGTGCGAGGGGTCGCGTGC
>JBKBSH010000190.1:0-5024 GCA_046291795.1 Burkholderiaceae bacterium
CCAGCGCGGCGCGAAACGCGCCGCCAGCATCTGGCGCTTGCGGCCGAAGCCGGCGCGCAGCTCGACTTCGAAGCCGCTGTCGGCGAGCGCGTCGCGCACGGCGCGCGCCGCGGTCCAGGTCGCCAGCCGCGCATCCGGCCGCGCCAGCCGCGCGAGCGCCTTGATCGACGCGGGCTCCCACATCTGCGGATTACGCGCGGGCGCGAAGCCGTCGAGGTAGAACGCGTCGGCGCCGCAGACGAGCCGAGGAACGACTTCGCGCGCGTCGCCGAGCGCGAGCGTGAGCACGACGCGGCCACCTTCGAATTCGAGCCGGTGCAGCCCCGGCAGCGGCATCGGCCAGTGCGCCGCGAGCTCGCGCGCGAGCGGTTGCAGCTCGGCGGGCGCAGCAGCGACCAGATCGTCCGCGGCGACCGGATGCAGCTCGACCGAAACGAAGTGCAGCCGCCCGCAGCGCTGCGGATCGTCGCGCCATGCCTGCCAGGTCGCGAGGAAATTGGTGCCGAGCCCGAATCCGGTCTCGACGATCACGAACTGCCGCCGGCCGCGCCAGCGCTCGGGCAGCGCATTGCCTGCCAGGAAGACATGCCGCGCCTGCGCCAGCGCGCCGTCGCGGCTCGCGTACACGTCGCCGTAGCGCTCCGAAAACGGTGCTCCGGTCGCATCGAATGCGAGACGCTCGGTTTCGATGCGGGTCGGCATGCGCTCGATCGTACCGACCGCCGCCCGGAAGGTCGCACGTCCGTCTCGACCCGGGCGGGCGAAGCGTCAGGACTTCAGCGGCTTGAAGCGGATGCGCTTCGGCCGCGCGCCCTCTTCGCCCAGGCGCCTGACCTTGTCGGCCTCGTACTCGTGAAAGTTGCCTTCGAAGAAGGTCCACTTCGAGTCGCCCTCGCACGCGAGGATGTGCGTGCAGATGCGATCGAGAAACCAGCGATCGTGCGAGATGACGAGCGCGGTCCCGGCGAACTCGAGCAGCGCTTCTTCGAGCGCACGCAGCGTCTCGACGTCCAGGTCGTTCGACGGCTCGTCGAGCAGCAGGACGTTGCCGCCGACGAGCAGTGTGGCGGCAAGGTGCAGCCGGCCGCGCTCGCCGCCCGACAGGTTACCGACGAGTTTCTGCTGGTCTGCGCCGCGGAAATTGAATCGGCCCAGATACGCGCGCGAAGGCATCTGGAACTTGCCGACGGTCAGGATGTCCTGCCCGCCCGAGATCGCCTCCCACGCGGTCTTGTCGTTCGGCAGCGCATCCCGCGTCTGGTCGACGACGGCGAGCTTGACCGTCGGGCCGATCCTGATCTCGCCGGCATCGGGCTTTTCCCGGCCGGTGATCATCCGGAACAGCGTCGACTTGCCCGCGCCGTTCGGACCGATCACGCCGACGATCGCACCCGGCGGGATCCTGAACGACAGCCGGTCGATCAGCAGCCGGTCGCCGTAGCCCTTGCTCACGTCGACGAACTCGATCACCTCGTTGCCGAGCCGCTCGGCGACCGGGATGAAGATCTCCTGCGTCTCGTTGCGCTTCTGGTATTCATAGCTCGCCATCTCCTCGAAGCGCGCGAGCCGCGCCTTGCTCTTGGCCTGGCGCGCCTTCGCGTTCTGGCGCACCCACTCCAGCTCCTGCTTCATCGCCTTGATGCGCGCGGCCTCCTGCTTCGCCTCCTGCTCGAGCCGCTGCTCCTTCTGCTCGAGCCACGACGAGTAGTTGCCCTTCCACGGGATGCCCATGCCGCGGTCCAGCTCGAGGATCCATTCGGCCGCGTTGTCGAGGAAGTAGCGGTCGTGCGTGACCGCGACCACGGTACCGGGGAAGCGCTGCAGGAACTGCTCGAGCCACTCGACCGACTCGGCGTCGAGATGGTTGGTCGGCTCGTCGAGCAGCAGCATGTCGGGCTTGCTCATCAGCAGCCGGCACAGCGCCACGCGGCGCTTCTCGCCGCCGGACAGATGGGCGACCTTCGCGTCCCACGGCGGAAGGTTCAGCGCATCGGCGGCGATCTCGAGCTGATGCTCGAGGTCGGCGCCACTCGCGGCGAGGATCGCCTCGTACTTCGCCTGCTCGGCGGCCAGTCGGTCGAAGTCCGCATCGGGCTCGGCGTACGCGGCGTAGATTTGGTCGAGCCGGGTCTTCGCTTCGAGCACGTCGCCCAGGCCGGACTCGACTTCCTCGCGCACCGTCTTTTCCGGATCGAGCTGCGGCTCCTGCGGCAGAAAGCCGATCCTGATCCCCGGCATCGGGATCGCTTCGCCCTCGATGTCGTGGTCGAGCCCCGCCATGATCCGGAGCAGCGTCGACTTGCCCGCACCGTTCAACCCCAGCACGCCGATCTTGGCGCCCGGAAAAAACGACAGCGAAATGTTCTTGAGGATCTGCCGCTTGGGCGGAACGACCTTGCCCACGCGGATCATCGTGTAGACGTATTGCATGGCGCGCCTTCTCGATCGAAGGCGCGAAGCTTACCGAAGGTGCCGATCCCGCACGATGCGCCCGTCGCGCGGCGGCGAGGTCGACGGGCGAGCGCCTGAGCTACCATCCGCGCCGCTTGCTGAACCATTCCAGGAGAACGAAGAAGATGTCCGGAGCGCACTTCCACGTCCACGGGCCGCACGATCACGAACTCGAACACGCCGCACAGCACGGCGAACGCGACGCGTTTGCCGGCCGCATCGCGGTGACGACCGCGATCCTCGCGACCGTCGGCGCGCTGATGGCCTACGAAGGCGGCGCGACGCAGGCCAACGCGGTCCTGTACAAGAACAACGCGGCGATCAAGAAGACCGAGGCGTCGAACCAGTGGAACTACTACCAGGCCAAGAGCAGCAAGCAGAACCTCGCCGAGCTCGCGCTGACGCTCGCACCCACGCCCGAGAAGCAGGCGTTCTACCGCGACGAGGTCGCGCGCTACGACCGCGAGAAAAAGGAGATCAAGGCGGTCGCCGACAAGCTCGAAGTCGAGGCGAAGGACTGGGACCGCAAAAGCGACGCCGAGCTGCATGTGCACCATCGCTGGGCGCAGGCGACGACCGCGCTGCAGATCGCGATCGCATTGTCGGCGATCGCATTGCTGACGCGGCGCCAGTGGCTGGTGTGGGGCGTCTACGGCGTGGCCGGGCTGGGCGGGTTGCTGGGGGCGATGGCGCTCGCGCACGTCTGAGCGGCGAGCGCAGCGGATCCGCTGCTAGCGCTCCCCCAGGCGGCGCGGCGGAAGAGACTTCAGATACACGTGCATGGCGCGTGCATCCGTCTCGTCGATCGTCTTCAGCGAAGCAAACGGCATCACGCGGCTGACGTCGCTGCCGTCCGGACGCTTGCCGGTACGCAGCATCGCGATGAACTTCTCGGGCGTGTCGTAGCGCGCGAGTACCCCATCTTCGCCGCGCGTGAGATTCGCTGCTGCGGGCCACTCGGGCGGCGCGCCCGGAATCCGCCCCCCGGACAATGTCGGCCCGTGGCAACCGATGCACATGCTCGCCACGTAGGCGCCGTGCTCGGCGCTGACGGCGACCGGCACCGGTTGCGACGGCGGCAGCGTGTGGTCGATCTTCTCCGCTGCGTCGCGGACCGCGCCGAAGGCATAGGCCGCCTTGACGATCAGCGGCAACCGCAGTTCGGCCGTCACGCCCGCCTTGGGCGGCAGGCTGCGCACGTAGGCGACGAGCGCCGCCACGTCGGCGTCGGTCAGACGGCTGTAGTCCTCGCAGGGCATGATCAGCAGCGGACGCCCGTCGGGCTTGACGCCGTGCCGCAGCGTGCGAACCCAGTCGCTCTCGCCATACGCAGCGACCGCGCTGCCCGGCCCGGCCGTGATGTTCGGCGCCCGCGCATACAGCCCGTTCGGTGCGTCGATGAACACGCGGCCGGTGCCGTCGGCGCCATGGCAGCCGGCGCAGCCGCGCGACTCGAACAGATACTTCCCGCGCCCGACCGCGGCGGCGTCGCCGACATATGCCACCGGTGCCACCGTCACTTCGACGGTGCGATGCATCTTGCGCTCGCTGAGCACCGTCACCGTGGCCACGAGACCGGCGGCGAGCGCCGCCGCCGCCGCGACTGCGATCGCAGCGAACTTGAGTGGTTTGCTCGACACGTGTCCCCCCTCGCCTGTCGTGCGCCGTTCGACGCCGAACGGAGTCTAGGATCCAGTGGCGCGCGGGAACACGAATTCTTCCGCAGCGAAGGCGTCAGGCGTTGCTCGCCCGCATCGTCCGCGACGCCGACCGCAACGGCTCTCAACGTACGGCCTCGCGCATCGCGGCCAGGATCTGCGACTGCACGTCGGGGCGCATCACGGCTTCCATGTGGCCTGCGCGGTCGACCGCGATCAGCCGCTTGGGCTGCCGCGCCGCGGCGAAGAGTCGCTCGCCGTGCTTGAACGGGATCACCCGGTCCGCACGGCCGTGGACGAAGACCAGCGGCACGGCGATTCGCGCCAGTGCCGTCACGGGATCCTTGTCCGCGCCTGGCAGCAGCGGCAGCGCGAGCGGCAGAAACGGCGCCAGTACGATCGATTGCAGCGCGGCGTCGCGCGCGATGCCGCGGTAGCTCGCGAAAGCCGAGTCGATCACCGCGAGCCGCACGCCGGCTGCGTCCTCGGCGAGCAGCCGCAACGCGGTCGCACCCCCCAGGCTCTGGCCGAAGACGATCAACCGGGTCGTATCGACGTCGCGGCGCGCGCGCAGATGGGCGAGCGCCGCGCGCGCGTCCTCGAGCACGCCGTCGAGCGTGGGCCGGCCTTCCGAACGGCCGAAGCCGCGATAGTCGAGCATCAGCACGTTGAAGCCCGCGCGCGGCAGCCACGCCACGAGCGGCAGGTGGTTGCCGACGTTGGCCGCGTTGCCGTGCAGGTGCAGGACCGTACCGGCGACCGCGCCTTGCGCCGGCAACCACCACGCATGCAGCCTGACGCCGTCGGCGGGCCTGCGGCTCAGGTAGACTGGCGTGGATGCGTGCCGCTTTCCTGGTCCTGATTTCCATCACCCTGGCTGCACAATCGCCCGAGCGTCCGGTGAGGGCCGTCACC
>JBKBSH010000191.1:0-4996 GCA_046291795.1 Burkholderiaceae bacterium
CGGCGAGCTCGATTCCGCCGACTGCGCGAAGCTGCTCGGCCGCCTCGGCGCGGATCATGCGGCGCGGCGCGAATGGTTACTGCTGCATCTGGCCGGCGATGCGCTGCGGTCGTCGGACGTGGCGAGTCTGCAATCCGACCGTTTCCTCGCGCGGATGGGGGCTGCGCTGGAAGCCGAACCCGCGATCGTCGCGCCGCGGGCGCGTCGCGATCGGGCACGCCTGATTCGGCGAGTCGTGCTGCCCGGCGCCGCGGTCGCTACGGCTGCCGCGATGCTCACGGTGATCGCGGTGCCGCAGTTGCGGGGCGACGCGCCGGCGACGATGCAGGCGGCGAAGTCGACGCCGCCGGTTGCGACGATGCCGGTGCGCGCCGCAGCGAACGAAGTCCGCCGACTCGCCGAACTCGAGGCGTATCTCGCCGCTCATCAGGAGCTCGCGGGCGGTTCGATGATGCCGCGCACGGCGCCTTACCTGCGCGCGTCGGCGCCGGCGCAGCGCTGAAACGATGCAGTCGACGATCATGAAGGCGGTGGGCGCGCGATCGCGGCGGATGCTGTGGGCGGCGCTGTTCGCAGCCGCTGCGAGCGCGGCGCTCGCGCAGAGCGATCGCACCCGTGTGTGGCCGCCGCGCAGTGAGGCGCAGTGGCTTCAGGCGATGCAGACGGCGGCGCAGCGGGTGAACTACTCGGGCACGCTCGTGTATCAGCGCGGCACCGAGGTGCGGGCTTCGCGGATCGTGCACCTGTTCGACGGGACACGGTCGCACGAACGCGTTCAAATGCTCGACGGCGTGCCGCGCGAGTTCATTCGGCGCGGCGACGAGGTGCAGTGCCTCTTTCCCGACGCGCGCCGCGTCGTCATCGAGCGCAGGCCCGGACAGGAGTCGTTCCCCGCGATCACAAGCGCCGATCCGGCCGAAATTCTGCAGCGCTACACGCTGCGCCTGGGCGAGGTCGAACGGGTCGCCGGCGTCGAATGCCAGGTGATCCACGTCGAGCCGAAGGATGCGCTGCGTTACGGTTACAAGCTATGGGTCGACCGGGCCTCGGGGCTGCTGCTGAAGGCGCAGACGCTCAACGACCGCAACGACGTGCTCGAGCAGATGGCGTTCGTCGACGTGCGCATCGGAGAGCGCGTCAGTCGCTCGCAGCTCAAACCGTCATGGTCGACCGAGGGTTGGCGCGTCGATCGCAACGAACACCGTGGCGTCGACCTTGCACAACTCGGCTGGAAGGTCGTTGCGCCGGCCGGGTTCCGCAAGGTGCTCGAGGTGGCCCGCCGCATCGGACCCGGCGAAGGCGCCGGTCGCAGTGCGATGCAGGTCGTCTACTCGGACGGCCTTGCGACGGTCTCGGTGTTCATCGAACCGGGCGCCACCGAACCCGCCGCCGAGTATGTGCAGTCGCAGGGACCGACCAGCGCGTATTCGCTGCGCGTGGCCGACGCCAGCGTGACGGTGATCGGCGAGGTGCCGCCGGCCACGGTCAAGGCGATGGCGCAGTCGGTCGAGTTCCGGGCGTCGCGCTGAAGTTCCGCCGTCAATTGACTCACCAACCAGAAAGAAAATGCGAATGATCTCGGTCATCACACGTGGCGTGCCTGCGCTCTTGCTGGCCGGTGCGCTCGGCTTCGTTCCGGCCGGCGCGCAGACGCCGACGGCGTCGTTGCCGGACTTCACGACGCTCGTCGAACGCGCGGGCCCGGCGGTGGTCAACATCCGCACGATCGCACGCGTCGGCGCCCAGGCGCTGCAGCAGTTCCCGGACCTCGACGAAAGCGACCCTTTCTACGAGTTCTTCCGCCGGTTTTTCCCGCAACCCGGACCGCAGCAGCCGCGGCCGCCGCGCGCTCCGCGCGGCGAGCGCGAAGTCCCGCGCGGGCTGGGCTCGGGCTTCATCATCTCTTCCGACGGCTACGTGATGACGAACCACCACGTCGTCGAAGGCGCCGACGAGATCATCGTCACCCTGCCCGACAAGCGCGAGTTCAAGGCCAAGCTGGTCGGGTCGGACCGCCGCACCGACGTGGCGCTGGTCAAGATCGACGCGACCGGACTGCCGACCGTGCCGATCGGCGACCCCGCCAAGTTGAAGGTCGGCGAATGGGTGATCGCGATCGGCTCGCCGTTCGGCCTCGACAACACGGTCACCGCGGGCATCGTCAGCGCCAAGGGGCGCGAGACCGGAGACTACCTGCCGTTCATCCAGACCGACGCCGCCGTCAATCCCGGAAACTCGGGTGGCCCGCTCATCAACATGCGTGGCGAAGTCGTCGGCATCAACTCGCAGATCTTCACGACCTCCGGCGCGTACGCGGGCATCTCGTTCGCGATCCCCATCGACGAGGCGATGCGCGTCCAGGAACAGCTTCGGACGGCCGGCCGCGTGATCCGCGGACGCATCGGCGTCGGCATCGACTCGGTGTCGAAGGAACTCGCCGAAACGCTGGGCTTGCCGAAGCCACAGGGCGCGCTCGTGACCCAGGTCGAACGCGACAGCCCCGCCGAAAAGGCGGGTGTCGAAGCGGGCGATGTGATTCTGAGGTTCGACGGCAAGACGATCGATCGCGCGACGGATTTGCCGCGCATCGTCGGCAGCACCAAGCCCGGCAGCAAGGTGACGATGACGGTCTGGCGCAAGGGCACTCAGCGCGACCTGCACGTGACGGTCGGCGAGCTGCCTGCGGATCGACCGGTCGCGCGGCGCGGGGAGCCCCCGCAGCGCGGCGGCGCCGGCGCCAATGCGCTCGGTCTGGTCGTTTCGGACGTACCCGCCGAGCGGCTGAAGGAGCTGCGCTTAAGGGGCGCCGTTCAGGTCGATTCGGTCGACGGCGCCGCGGCGCGTGCGGGCCTGCGCCCGGGCGACCTGATCGTTTCGGTCAACAACGTCGAGGTGCAAAACGCCAAACAGTTCAACGACCTGGTGGCCAAGCTCGACCCGAAACGCAACGTCGCGCTGCTGGTCCGGCGAGGCGACCAGAGCACGTTCGTGATCGTCAAACCGTCCGACCGGTGACGGGAGCGCGGTAGAATCCGCGCCGGTGGCGAAAGGGGGTGCCCCAGGGGTGCACCCCCTTTCTATTGGTTTCCCGCCGCCCAACCTCCGGGACTCGACACCCGATCCCGACCGGCCGCGCCAGCGCGGCGGCGCCCGGTCGCAACCGCGATGCAGCACATCCGTAACTTTTCCATCATCGCCCACATCGATCACGGCAAGTCGACCCTGGCGGACCGGCTGATCCAGCGCTGCGGCGGCTTGTCGGAGCGCGAGATGGAGGAGCAGGTGCTCGACTCGATGGCGCTCGAGCGCGAGCGCGGAATCACGATCAAGGCCCAGACTGCGACGCTCGAGTACACCGCGGTCGACGGCCGGGTTTACGAGCTGAACCTGATCGACACGCCGGGCCACGTCGACTTTTCGTACGAAGTCAGCCGCTCGCTGTCCGCTTGCGAAGGCGCGCTGCTGGTGGTGGACGCTTCGCAGGGTGTCGAGGCGCAGACCGTGGCCAACTGCTACACCGCGATCGAACTGGGTGTGGAGGTGCTGCCGGTCCTGAACAAGATGGACCTGCCGCAAGCCAATCCCGAGCAGGCGATCGCCGAGATCGAGGACGTGATCGGCATCGACGCGCACGACGCGATCCTCGCGAGCGCCAAGACCGGGATGGGCGTGGACGAGATCCTCGAGCGGATCATCGAGCGCGTGCCGCCGCCGAAAGGCGATCCGGCCGCGCCGCTGCAGGCGCTAATCATCGATTCGTGGTTCGACAACTACGTCGGCGTCGTGATGCTGGTGCGCGTGGTCAACGGCGTGCTCCGACCGAAGGACAGAATCCTGCTGATGGCCACCGGTGCCTCGCACCTGGTCGAACAGGTCGGCGTCTTCACGCCGAAGTCCAGGCAGCGCGAGCAACTGACGGCGGGCGAGGTCGGCTTCGTGATCGCCGGCATCAAGGAACTTCGCGACGCGCGCGTCGGCGACACCGTGACGCACGAGCGCAAGCCCGCGGCCGCGCCGCTGCCGGGCTTCAAGGAGGTCAAGCCGCAGGTCTTCGCCGGCCTGTACCCGGTCGAGGCGAACCAGTACGAGGCGCTGCGCGACGCGTTGACGAAACTCCAGCTCAACGACGCGGCGCTGCACTTCGAGCCCGAGGTATCGCAGGCGCTCGGATTCGGGTTCCGCTGCGGGTTCCTCGGGCTGCTGCACATGGACATCGTGCAGGAACGGCTCGAGCGCGAATACGACATGGATCTCGTCACGACCGCGCCGAGCGTCGTCTACGAGGTCGAACTCAACGACGGCACCGTGCTGCAGGTCGAGAACCCGAGCAAGATGCCCGACCCCGGGCGCATCCGCGAGATCCGCGAGCCGATCGTCACGGTGACGATCTTCGTTCCGCAGGAGTACGTGGGGCCGGTGATGACGCTGTGCACGAGCAAGCGCGGCGTGCAAAGGGATCTCGCCTACCACAGCCGGCACGTCCACCTGACCTACGAGCTGCCGCTGGCGGAGATCGTGCTCGACTTCTTCGACAAGTTGAAGTCGGTCTCGCGCGGCTACGCGTCGATGGACTACGAATTCAAGGAGTATCGAGCGGCCGACGTCGTCAAGGTCGACATGCTGATCAACGGCGAACGCGTCGATGCGCTTTCGGTGATCGTTCACCGGAGCAACGCTCAGCACCGCGGCCGCGAAATCGCGGCCAAGATGCGCGAGATCATCCCGCGCCAGATGTACGACGTCGCGATCCAGGCCGCGATCGGCGCCAACATCATCGCGCGCGAGAACGTCAAGGCGCTGCGCAAGAACGTGCTCGCCAAGTGCTACGGCGGCGACATCACGCGCAAGAAGAAGCTGCTCGAAAAGCAGAAAGCCGGCAAGAAGCGGATGAAGCAGGTCGGAACGGTCGAGATTCCGCAGGAAGCCTTCCTGGCGATCCTTCAGGTCGAGGACAAATGAACTTCGCGTTGATCCTGTTCGTCCTGCTCGTCTTCAG
>JBKBSH010000192.1:0-4983 GCA_046291795.1 Burkholderiaceae bacterium
CTGTACGGCCAGTTCAGCCCCGGCAACAGCTTCCTGCACCCGCGCGACATGGATCCGAGCGGTCCGTACAAAGGCTTCGTCGCGTCCAGCCTGATGCCGCTGTCCGGCACGCAGGAGGGCGGTGCGCTCGTGTTCATCGACGCGGCCAACTACTCGGAGCACAACGCACCGGTCAACGCGCAGGTCGTTGGCCCCGGCGGGCAACGGCAGGCGACCGCGCAGCCGTTGAACTTCGGCCGCGGGCTGTCGCCGCAGGGTCGTATCACGACGCCGTATCCGCTGTGGGACGGCACCAATCGCGTGTTGGTCGCGTATGCGCCGTGCGAGGTCACGCGCAACGGCGTGGTCGTTTCGTGCGCAACGCTCACCGCCGACGAGATCGCGCGCCTGTCGGATCGAAACCGCCTGGCTGCCGATGTCGCAAACGACCCGCTGCAGGACAACGTGCGGCCGTCGTACGCGATCTACATGTTCGACCCGGCCAAGCAGACGTTCCTGATCGTCGCCGCGCCTCCGCCCGGCTTCATGTACACGGATCCGATCGCGCTGCAGGCGCGACCCGAACCCAACGCGGCCGATCCGACCAGTGTCGATTCCGCGCTCGCCGCGCAGGGACTCGGCCTGATCGAAGTGCGAAGCATCTACGACACCGACGGCCTGCAGCGCATGGGCGAGACCGTGTTCGCCGCCGCCGATCTGCCGACCGGTTGCAGCGAGGGCATCGCCAAGATGGCACCCGCCGATGCCCTCGACACGCGCCCGCAGATCGCCAATCTGGTGCGGATGAAGGATCCCGCGGACCCGGCGTATCGCTGCGCGCCGACGCGCTTCGTGCGCGCCACTCGCGCGGCGCCGCCGGTGGCCAACACGATGGGCGTGCGCGGCGCGCTCGGCGAAACCGACTTCGAACCGCAGCAGATCCTCGGCTACGCGCCGATCGAACCCGACGGTTCGTTCAAGCTGCACGTGCCCGCCGACGTGCCGCTCGCGCTCGCGATCACCGACGCGTACGGGCGCGGCTTCCAGACGCACCTGAACTGGATCCAGGTGCGACCGGGCGAGCGGCGCACGTGCATGGGCTGCCACAGCCCGCGCCGCGGCGCCCCGATCAACAGCGGCACGCCGGTCAACACGATGCCGGCGGCGCTGCTGCCCGCGCTCGCCGGCCAGCATCAATCGGGCGAGACGATGGCTTCGCTGCGCACGCGTCTCGACCCGACTGCGCTGAACCTCAAGCCGCACATGGAGTTCGTCGACGTCTGGGCCGACACCAGCCGGCCGGGTGTCGCCGCGCGCGCGCCGATCACGATCCGCTACACCGGCAATCCGAATCCGGCCGACGATTTGGCCACGCCTGCGCCGACCAACGGCTTCATCAACTATCCGACCCACATCCAGCCGCTGTGGACGCGCGATCGCGGGGCGAACACCTGCACCAACTGCCACAACGATCCGGCACGGCTCGACCTGCGCGCCAGCACGGCCGGCACCGGCCGGCTCGTCTCGTACGAGGAACTGGTTCTCGGCGATCCGGTGATCGATCAGGCGACAGGGCTTCCGGTCACGCGCATCGAGGACGGCGTGCCGGTCGTCGTGCGCGGTGCGGCACTGGTGGAAACGAGCGCCGGCGGTGCGCGCGGCTTGAGCCGTTCGAGCCGGCTGACCGAGATCCTGTTCGGCGAGACGTTGAAGGCGAGCGAGCAGGCGCGTACCGCGCACCCGACGCCCGCCTCGCCCGATCACGCGACGATGCTCAACGCGGCAGAGAAGCGACTGCTCGCCGAGTGGATCGATCTGGGCGGCGTGTACTTCAACGACCTCACCAACGGCGGCAGCGGCGTGCGCGTCACGACGCTCAGCCAGCAGCGGTTCGCGACCGACGTTGCGCCGATCCTGCGCACGCAGTGCGCGATGTGTCATCAGCCCGGCGGCACCGACGGCACCGCCACCGGCCAGTCGTTCCTGCGCAACCGCTTCGTGCTGACCGGCAGCCTCGAGGGCGACTACAACGTCACGCTGTCGATGATCTCCAACACCTGCCAGCCGGCCGCCAACTACCTGCTGTCCCGGCCTTCGACGGTGCCGCATCCGGCCGGCGCCACCGGCCAGACGACCGCGGTGCTGCCGGCGGGCAGCGCCGGCTACGACGCGATCGCGGCGTGGATACAGACGGGGTGCACGCCTTGACGATCGTCCTTCGACACCACTCGCGGGCCGTGCGCGCATGCGCGCACGGCCTCGTCGCACTCGTGCTCGCCGGCTGCGGCGGATCGAATCCGCTCGACAACCCGCCGACCGTGAACAACCCCGCGAACGTCTCGGGACAGAAGCTCTCGTTCGCCTACTTCCAGCGCTGCATCGATCCGATCTTCAACACGGTGCTCGGCAACAACACCTGCGCCGCGTCGGGTTGCCACGACGATCGCGACGGCACCGGCGGCGCGCTGCGCATCGTGCCGTCCGCGCAGACGATCGACGTGACGAACCCGGCCAACACGCCCGACGTGATTCGCGCCACCGCCATGTACCGCAACTTCTACTCGGCGCAGGGCATGACGCTGCTCAGCTCGCCGTCCGACAGCCGGCTGCTCACCAAGCCGATGGTGCGCGGCGTGCTCCATGGCGGCGGGCAGATCTTTTCCAGCGATCAGGATCCGAACGTACGGCGCATCCTGTACTGGATCGGCAACCCCGCTCCGCAGGGGCAGGACGAGTTCGGCACCGCCACGTACAACATGTTCACTCCGGCTGACCCGAATGTCGGCACGTGCAATTCGTGATGAAGCGGAGCGCGCGCCAGTGGCTGCTGCGGCATTGCGCGCGAGCACTCGCGGCGGCGCTTGTTTCGCTCGGCGCGGTCTCGGCGGCGCCGGCGCATGCGGCCGATCGCGTGCAGGTGGCCGATCCCTATCTGGAGCTTCGCACCGGGCCGGGCCGCGGTTACCCGATCTTCCACGTCGCCGCGCGCGAGGAGTGGGTCGAGATCCTGTTGCGCCACACCGACTGGTTCAAGGTGCGCACCGCCAATGGCAGGGAAGGCTGGGTGCACCGCACGCAGCTCGAGACGACGCTGACCGAAGCCGGCAGCAGGAAGACGTTTCGCGACGTGCTGCTCGACGACTACCTGCAGCGCAGGTTGGAACTCGGCGCGGGTTACGGCCGCTTCAAGTCCGAGCCGATGCTGAAGGTCTGGGCCGCGTACCGCTTCGCCGACGCGTTGACGTTCGAAGGCACCGTCGGTCAGGTTCAGGGCGTGTTCTCGGGAACGGACCTGTGGCACATCAGCCTGAACGCCGAGCCCTGGTCGGATCGCCGGCTATCGCCTTTCTTCGGCATCGGTGTCGGACGCTTCAAGAACATCCCCAATGCGAGCCTCGTCGGCGCGACGCCGACCAACGCGAACCTGAGCCATGCATCGGTCGGGCTGCGCTATCACCTGACCGACCGCTTCGTCGCGCGCGTGGACTACAGCTTCTACACGGCCTTCGTCGCCGATACGCGCAGCCTTGAATACCGCGCGGTGACGGCCGGACTTTCGTTCTTCTTCTGACCCGCGAGCGCCGATGATTCCGACGCAATTCCCGGTCCGCCTGTTCGCCGTCGTCGCGCTGGCCTGCACAGCGCTGACGGCGCACGCGCAGGCGGGCAGACCGGCCAACGAGCAGGTGATCGAACCGCAGGTGCCGCGACGCGACGTTCGGGTGCCGAAGATCCCTTCGAACGACTTCGTCGCGGGCCTGTTCGCCGGCACGTACGCGACCGAGAACTTCGGCACGAGCGCCGTCTACGGACTGCGCCTCGGCTACCACATCACCGAGGACATCTTCGTCGAGGGCGCGTACGCGCGCACCGACGTCAGCGACGCGAACTTCCGGCAGATCCTGCCGGGCGGCGTTTTCCCGCAGCCGAAGGAAACGCTTTCCTACTACAACCTGTCGGCCGGCTACAACGTGCTGCCCGGCGAGGTCTTCTTCGGGCGACGCTTCGCCAAGGCTTCCGCGCTCTACGTGATCGCAGGCATCGGCAGCACCCGGTTCCTCGAGCAGCGCAAGCAGACGGTGAACTTCGGTCTCGGGCTGCGCGTGTTCCTGAAGGACTGGTTCTCGCTGCAGGTCGACCTGCGCGACCACGTCTATTCGCTCGACCTGCTCGGGCGGCGGCAGAGCACGCAGAACCTCGAGCTCGCCGCGGGCGCGACCTTCTTCTTCTGAACGATCCGCAATGGACGCGAACCTTCGCACCCTCGTTCGCTGCGCGGCACGCGCGTGGCTTGCCGCGGCACTCGGGCTGGCCGCAGCCGACGCCGGCGCCACGCCGACCGCCGCCGCAAAGGCGCCCGACTTCACGCTGCCCGCGATCGGCGGCACGAACCTGCGGCTGCAGGAGCAGCGCGGCCGCGTCGTGATGGTGAACTTCTGGGCGACCTGGTGCGGGCCGTGCCGAGTCGAGATGCCGCACCTGAACCGGCTGTACGACAAGTACCGCGGCTCGGGCTTCGTGCTGCTCGGCGTCAACATCGACGAGGAGCCGCGCAAGGCCGCCGACCTCGCGGTCAAGCTCGGGCTGCGCTTTCCGGTGCTGTTCGACGTCGAGAAGAAGGTGAGCCGGCTGTACGACCTGAGCGCGATGCCTTCGACCGTGCTGATCGACCGCGACGGCCGCGTTCGCTACGTCCATCGCGGCTATCGCGACGGCTACGAGGACACCTACGAAAAGCAGATCCGGGAGCTGCTGAAGGAATGAGCCGCGTGCCGTCGATCGCAGGCAACGCCGCACTTGCTCTGCTCGCATGCGCGGCGCTGGCCGGCTGCGCGCGACTGCAGCCCTGGGTCAAGCCGTACGAGCGCGAGCGGCTCGCCGACCCGGTGATGAAGCTGCAGCGCGACGGCCTGTCGGACAAGCACTTCGAGCACGTGCGCGACGTGCGCGAAGGCTCGCGCGGGGCCACCGGCGTGCAGGGAGGCGGCTGTGGCTGCAATTGAC
>JBKBSH010000193.1:0-4954 GCA_046291795.1 Burkholderiaceae bacterium
TGTGCGTCTGCTCCTGAACGTGCGGCTCGGTTTCGGGCATCGTCGCTCTCCTGTGCCTGCGGCGCTGCGCGCTTTCGCGCGGTCTTCGATGGCGCGCACAGTAGGAGTCCGACCGGCGACTTCTTATGATTCGCGTCAAGGTGCACAACGGCTTCCACCATCGACCGCCGGCGCGTACCTCGTTGGTAGTAGCGTGGTCATCCCGACGGGATGAGAATTCGCGCGGCCCTGATGAGCGCGCCGCGTATCGTTCGGCGTGTGCGCCGACCGGACGCGGTGCATCGATCCAGGGAGCGAGCGCTTGAATTTCCTGCAGCGTCTGTGGACGCAATCGATCCTGCTGCGCGTCGGCCTCGTGCTCGGCGTGGTGACGCTGCTCGCGCTCGCGGTGATCTTCGCGGCCACGGTGTTCACCGAGCAGTCGACCGGCAAGGCGAGCGCGATCAATGTCGCCGGCTCGCTGCGCATGCAGTCATATGCGCTCGCCGCCCGGGTGGCCGGCATGGCGATCGGCGGCGAGGACGGCGCGGCGGCGCGGTTCGCCATCGAGGAATTCGAGCGCAGGCTGCACAGCCCGCGGCTGCTCGACGGGCTGCCGGGCGACGCGACCGACCCGCTGCGGGTCGCCCACGCGCGCATCGCCGAGCGCTGGGGATCCGGGATCCGCCCGCGCGCCGTCGCCGCGATCGAAGACGCGCGGCAGCGCAACGCGTTCCTCGCCGAGGTCGACGGCTTCGTCGCCGAGGTCGACGGTTTCGTCGAGGCGCTCGAAGCCGACCTCGAAAGCCGTGTCCAGTGGCTTCGCGTCTGGCTCGGCGCGGCCTTCTTCGCGATCGTCGTGCTGGTGATCACCGCGATCTTCCTGCTGCACGTCGAGGTGTTCCAGCCGCTCTCGGAACTGCTGCGCTCGGCGCGCGCGGTACGCACCGGATCGTTCCGCGCACGCGTATCGTCGACCGGCCCCGACGAGATGGGCCAGCTCGGGCAGGCGTTCAACACGATGGTCGAGCAGCTCGCGCGGCTGTACGGCTCGCTCGAAAGACAGGTCGCCGAGAAGACCGCCGATCTGGAGCGCAAGAACCAGTCGCTCGCGCTGCTGTACGAGACGACGCGCGGCCTGTCGGAAAAACCGCTCGATACCGCGGCGCTGGCCGGCGTGCTCGAAAGTCTGAAGCGCGTGCTCGGCGTCGAAGGCGGCGCGATCTGCGTGCACCGCGGGGATGTCCGCCGCGGCTTTCCGCTGGTGCGCGACGAAACCGTGCCGGGCGACGTGTGCGCGCCCGACCGCTGCGCCGACTGTCACGGTCACGGCAAGCTCGTGTGGCGGATCGAGTCGACCGAGCGCGGCGAACGGCGCATCGCAGGCGTGCCGCTGATCGACAGCGGAACGAGCTATGGCGTGATGCCACTGGCGCTCGCGCCGGGGAAGGGGCTCGAGCCGTGGCAGCTCGACCTGGCCGAAACGATCGGCCGCCACATCGGTGCCGCGCTGGCCGCCGCCACGCGGCGCGAAGAGCACCAGCGGCTGGCGCTGCTGGAGGAGCGCTCGGCCATCGCGCGCGAGTTGCACGATTCGCTCGCGCAGTCGCTGTCGTACACCAAGATCCAGTTGATGCGGCTGTCAACGCTGATCGACGGCCGGTCGGGTCATCCCGACGCGCAGCAGGTGCTCGCGGAGCTGCGCGAGGGCGTCGCCAGCGCATACCGGCAGCTGCGCGAGCTGCTGACGACGTTCCGGCTGAAGGCGGGCGGCGACGGGCTCGCGGCCGCGCTGCGCGAGACGGTCGGCGAGTTCGAGCGGCATTCGGGCGTGCCGGTCGAGGTCGAGGACGAGCTGATCGGTATCGAGCTGTCCGCGAACGAGCAGATCCACGTGCTGCAGATCGTGCGCGAGGCGCTGACCAACGTCGAGAAGCACGCACACGCGCGGCATGTCACGCTCGCGCTCAAACGCGACGAAGGCCGCGCGATCCGAGTGACGATCGACGACGACGGCGTCGGGATCGACCCGCGAGGCTCGCCGCGGCATCACTTCGGCCTGGCGATCATGCGCGACCGCGCGGCGCTGCTCGGCTGACACATCGAGATCGGCCCGCGCGAAGGCGGGGGTACCCGGGTGCAGCTTCGTTTCGTCGCCGCCACCGCGTTCGCCGCGTCGGCCGCGAGGGAAGCGGCGCGTCCGTCCGTGGAAGCGAGCTGAACCGATGTCGACCGAGAATACGCAAACCGTGCTGGTCGTCGACGACCATCCGCTGTTGCGCAAGGGGGTCGTTCAACTTCTCGCGATGGATGCCGGCATCCGCGTCGTCGGCGAAGCCGGCAACAAGGCCGAGGCGCTGCGGCTTGCCGCGCAGCACGACCCGGATTTGATCCTGCTCGACTTGAACCTCAAGGGCGACAGCGGCATCGACATCCTGGCTGCGCTGAAAGAGGAGGACCCGTCGCGGCGCGTCGTGATGCTGACCGTGTCCGATGCGCCCGAGGACCTGATCGGCGCGATCCGCGCCGGCGCCGACGGTTATCTGCTGAAGGACATGGACCCCGAGGACCTGCTCGGACGCGTGCGGGCGGCGTTGTCGGGCACGACCGTCATCGGCGATGCGCTCGCCGGCCGGCTTGCCGCGGCGCTGCGGCAGGAAGCGCAGGACGCAAGCCACGGTCCGAAACGGGATCTTCGCGAACTCACCGACCGCGAGCAGGCGGTGCTGCGCTGTGTCGCCGACGGCATGAGCAACAAGCTGGTCGCGCGCGCACTCGGCATCACCGAAGGCACGGTCAAGGTGCACGTCAAGCACGTGCTGAAGAAACCGTCGTTCCGTTCGCGGGTCGAAGCGGCCGTCTGGGCCGCCGAGCAGGGGCTGCGCAGCGCGACGAAGTAGCCCGCCTTCGCCCCGCTTTGCGGGCGGCTGAAACGTCGGACCGACGCTCAAGCGACCGGGTGAGTTCGCCGAACCTGCAGTCGAGATTTCCGTCCAAGGCACTGGCACTCGCGTGCCGGGAGTGCTGAACCGGCCCGAGTCACGGTTTGGCCGTCGTATTCGTACGATGGCGGCAGGCGGCTCGCTTGTCATCATTGTGCACACGCGATACGTTTTGGGCTCGACCGCGCAGCAGTTCTATCCGGGAGGTATCGATGAGCGTGCCCGCGATCTCTACCAAACCCGCGATCTCGATCGCGGGCTTCAAGGACGTGTATCACGTCCCGCGCGTCGAGGAAGCGCTCAGCGAGCTACAGGACTTGGGCAGCGGCGCCAACGACGCGCTGAAGGCGACCTACCTGAAGATGATCAAGGCGGGCGGCCAGCGCTTCACGATCAAGCCGTCGGCGTTGCCCGACATCGACGCGCTGATCGACGAGCTGCCCAACTTCGCCGAGCCGCTCGAGGACATCCGGCGCCAGCTCGCGCTGTGCCTGTCCAGCGACGATCCGCTCGATCTCGAGCCGATGCTGCTGCTCGGCGACCCCGGTATCGGCAAGACGCATTTCGCGCGCCGGCTGGCGAAGCTGCTCGGCACCGGATACTCGTTCATCGGCATGAGTTCGCTGACCGCGGGCTGGATCCTTTCCGGCGCGAGCGCGCAATGGAAAAACGCCAAGCCGGGCAAGGTGTTCGACGCGCTGGTCAACGGCGACTACGCCAACCCGGTGATCGTCGTCGACGAGATCGACAAGTCCGGCGGCGACCAGCAATACGACCCGCTCGGCAGCCTGTACACGCTGCTCGAGCACGACACCGCGTGCGAGTTCGTCGACGAGTTCGCCGAGGTGCCGATCGACGCCAGCGATATCGTCTGGGTTGCCACCGCCAACGACGCGCGCTCGATCCCCGAGCCGATCCTGAACCGGATGAACGTGTACACGATCGACCCGCCCGACGCCGAGGGTGCGCGCCGCATCGCCGCCAGCATCTACCGTGAGCTGCGCGACGAGCACGCGTGGGGACGGCAGTTCCCCGAGACGCTCGCGGCCGACGCGCTCGACCGGCTCGCCAGGCTCAAGCCGCGCGAGATGCGCCGCGTGATGCTCGCGGCGTTCGGCAACGCCAAGCTCGCCGGCCGCAGCGAAGTGCTCGCCGAAGACATCACCGAGGAGCGGATCGCGAAGAAGCCGCGGATCGGGTTCTAGCCCGCGGTCAACGCTTCCGTTCGGCCGCCACCTTTCGATACACCGGCCCCCAGATCGGGTGGCCGATCTCGGCGTCGGTCAGCACGAAGTCGGGGTCCGACGCGAACGCCGAGCGGAAGTTCTGCTCGCAGTCGACGATGCGGTTGAACGCGCAGGCGATGAACGCGAGGTACTTGTACGCGACCGCGGCGTCGCGCCGGTCGCGCAGGCCCTGCAGCAGCGCGGAGCGGAACGCCGATTCGGCCTTGTCGAAAGCGCCTTCTTCGTAGGAGCGCAGCCCGTTGATCAGCGCGCGTTCGGGCGGCCGCTGATACAGCGCGGCCACGCTCGCGGTCGGCGGCGGCGGTGGCGGAGGCGGCGCACGCAGCGATTCGCAACCCGCGAGCCAGGCGCATGTGCAGGCGCATACGAGCAGGCGGGTGACGCGCGGACTCAGAAGTTGTGAATCTTTCTGCTGCACGGCCCGCTGGCGTCGTTGCGCGGTGCTCGGGCCTTGCCTATCTGCTCGATATGTCTCGGCCCTGCGGCTGCGTGTGCCTGGCCGGCGGGCCGCTCGCGACGAAATCTTCACAACTTCTCATTCGAAGCGGTGGCGGATCTGCTGCGGCTTGGACGGGTCGACGTCGACCTGCGCGACGATCGCCGGCCGGTCGCCGTGGCGGATCTCGATCGTGTGGCGCCCCGCGGGAAGCTTCAACTCCGCCAGCGGCGGCGTCACGCCGACCGGCTTGTTGTCGACGAAGACTTCGCCCCACGGCGCGACGTCGAGCACGATGACGCCCGTCGCCGGCCGGGCGGCACCGGCGGCCGCCGGCGCCGCTTTCGACG
>JBKBSH010000194.1:0-4938 GCA_046291795.1 Burkholderiaceae bacterium
GTTCATGACGCTCGACCGCTACCGCGGCTTCGACGAGCAGGTCAAGAGCACGAAACGCAAGCTGCTTAGCTTCCTGATCGACGCCAAGACCCGCGGCAAGAAGATCGTCGGTTACGGCGCGCCGGGCAAGGGCAACACGCTGCTCAACTACTGCGGCATTCGAACCGATTTCCTCGATTTCACCGTCGATGCCAACCCGTACAAACAGGGCAAGTACACGCCCGGCACGCGCATCCCGATCCTCGCGCCCGATGCCATCCGTGAAGCGCGGCCCGATTACGTGCTTATCCTGCCGTGGAACCTGAAGGACGAGATTTCGCAGCAGGCAGGGTACATTCGCGAATGGGGCGGGCAATTCGTCGTGCCGATTCCCGAGGTACGGGTTCTCTGACGCGGCGCTCGTGCCGGCCGCTGCAGTCGGATCGCGAAGAGGCTCCTTCATCCTTCAATCACATCACAACCGGATAACCTTGATATGAACATCCTCGTCACCGGAACCGAAGGCTATATCGGCGCCCGGCTCGCCCCGCTGCTCGCGGCCGCCGGCCATTCGGTCACCGGGCTGGACACCGGCTTTTATCGCGACGGCACGCTGTATCTGGACCCGATCGGGCTGCCCGTCGCCCCTCCCACCCTCTACAAGGACCTGCGCACCGTTACCGCGAAGGACTTCGAAGGCTTCGACGCCGTGGTGCATTTGGCCGAACTGTCGAACGATCCCTTGGGCCAGAACCGGCCCGAGATCACCTACAAGATCAATCACGAAGGCTCCGTGCGCATCGCCAGGGCGGCGCGCGAAGCCGGCGTGCGGCGATTCGTCTACGCATCGTCGTGCAGCGTCTACGGCGTGGGCAGCGGCGATTTTCTGGACGAAACCTCGCCGCCCAATCCGCAGACCGCCTACGCCAAGTGCAAGGTGATGGTCGAGCGCGATCTGGCGCCGATGGCCGATGCCGAGTTCTGCGTCACGTTTCTGCGCAACGCCACCGCGTATGGCCCGTCGCCGCGCATGCGCTTCGACATCGTCCTCAATGACCTATGCGCACTCGCCTGGACGAAGAAGAAGATCGCGATGGTCAGCGACGGCAGCCCGTGGCGGCCGATCGTTCACGTCGAGGACATCTGCCAGTCGATCCGCTGCGCGCTCGAAGCGCCGTCGGATGCGGTCAATGGCGAGATCTTCAACGTCGGCGCGACCGCCGAGAACTACCGCGTGCGAGAGATTGCGGCCATCGTCGCCGAGGCTTTCCCGGGGTGCGAGGTAACAGCCGGCCCACCGAGCGCCGACAATCGCAGCTACCGCGTGTCGTTCGACAAGATCGCCACCAAGCTGCCGGGCTTCAAGGCACGCTGGACCGCGCGCGCCGGCGCCGAAGAGCTGCGGCGGCTCTTCGAGCGCATCGAATTCGCCCCGGAGACGTACGAGTTCCGCGCGTTCACGCGGCTGAAGCAACTGAAGTACCTGCAGCGAACGAGGCAGATCGACGAGGACCTGTTCTGGAGTGCCCGCCCGGTTCCGGCTGGGATCGGTCCGAAATGAAAGTCGTCCTCTTCTGTGGTGGACTTGGGACGCGGCTGCGCGAGCACTCCGACACGATCCCCAAGCCGCTGGTCAATGTCGGCTATCGGCCCATCATCTGGCACTTGATGCGCTACTACGCGCACTTCGGCCACAAGGACTTCATCCTGTGTCTCGGATACCGCGGCGACCTGATTCGCGAGTACTTCCTGAACTATCGGGAAGAGATGTCGACGGATTTTGTTCTGTCCGAAGGGGGACGACGGGTCGAGCTGCTGGCGCCGGCCCTCGACGACTGGCGCATCTCGTTCGTCGACACCGGGATGCATTCGAATCTCGGCCAGCGCCTGATGCGCGTGCACCATCTGCTGAAGAATGAGCCCGCATTCCTTGCCAACTATTCCGACGGGCTGACCGACCTCCCGCTCGACGACTACTTGTCGCAGGCCCAGGCAAGCGGTGCCGTGGCGAGCCTGGTCGCTGTGCGCCCTTCACAGAGTTTTCACGCGGTCAGTTGCGGGCCCGACGGCTTGGTTACGGCCATCCAGGACGTCGGCCAGTCGGACTACTGGATCAACGCGGGGTTCTTCTTTCTCAAGCAGGAGGTCTTTAACTACATTCGCGACGGCGAGGAACTGGTGTTGGAACCATTCACGCGGCTGATCGCAGAGCGCCGACTGTTCGCATACAAGTACGCGGGTTTCTGGGCTGCGATGGACACGTTCAAGGACAAGATCAAGCTCGACCGCATGGAAGCCCGCGGCGACTGTCCATGGATGGTTTGGGAAAAACCCGCCAAGCAGGCCTGATCCGCAGCAGCCTGCACGCAGTCCGATGATCCCGTTCCGATGATCCGCTTGTTGCTCCACGGCGGCCAAGGCCCTTTGGACGTTCTGTGCCTCGGCGCGCACAGCGACGACATCGAGATCGGATGCGCTGGCCTGCTTTTTGAGCTGCTGCAGCGTGGGCCGATGGTGCTTACTTGGGCTGTGCTTGGCGCACGCGGGGAGCGCGCCGTCGAGGCACGCCGCAGCGCCCGCGCCTTTCTACGGGCCGCCAAGTCAGCGCAGATCGTCGTGCACGGCTTCGAAGACGGGTTCTTCCCGTCACAGTTCAAGGACATCAAGGCGTGTTTCGAGGACTTGAAACACAAGGTGTCGCCGGATCTGATACTCACGCATCGTCTCGAAGACCGGCACCAGGATCACCGCATCGTTGCCGACCTGACGTGGAACACCTGGCGCGATCATTTGATCCTCGAGTATGAGATCCCCAAGTACGAGGGCGACCTTGGACAGCCGAACGTATTCGTTCCGCTGCCGGCGCGGACGCGGCAGCGCAAGATCACGCATCTGATGCGACACTTCGCCTCGCAGCGCTCCAAGTCGTGGTTCCGGCCCGAGGTCTTCGACGCAATGATGTCACTGCGCGGTGTCGAATGCCGCGCTCCGAGCGGGTTCGCCGAGGCGTTTCACGCCCGCAAACTGCTCCTGTAACTCAACGAGCGCTCGCGTGACCGAGTTCGACCTGGGGACCGACATCATCGCCGACGCGGCGGCCGAAGGCCGGCGCATGCACGCGTTGCTCACCGAGCTGTACCCGCTGTGCAGAAGCCTGACCGGACCCGGGCTGCGGGCAACCCTCGATCGGCTCGCCGACGAGATGCCGTTGGATATCACCGAGGTCCCTAGCGGAACGCGGGTCTTCGACTGGACGGTGCCCGACGAGTGGTCAGTCGATGAAGCGTTCATCGAAGATGAAGCGGGGCACCGTATCGTCGATTTTCGTGCGCATACGTTGCACCTCGTCGGCTACAGCCGCCCGGTCGATCGCTGGCTGACCCTCGAGGAATTACGGCCGCACCTGCACTCGATGCCCGATCGTCCGGACTGGATTCCGTACAGGACAACCTATTACAAGGACGACTGGGGCTTCTGTTTGCCGCATCGCCTGTACGAAAGGCTGACGGACGGCCGTTACCACGCGGTCGTCCGCTCCACGCTCGCACCGGGCGCCATGACGATTGCCGAGTGCGTGCATCGCGGCGAGCGGAACGACGAGGTGCTGCTTTTCGCGCACACATGCCATCCGTCGCTCGCGAACGACAATCTGTCCGGACTCGTCGTTTCCGCTCGGCTGGCGGCCTATCTGCGCGGGCGCGCGACCCGCTATACGTATCGGTTCGTCCTTGCACCCGCCACGATCGGGTCGATCACGTGGCTCGCGTTGCACGCGTCTGAACTGCACCGGATCCGCCACGGCCTCGTTCTTTCGCTGCTAGGCGACCGCGGACCACTCAACTACAAGCGCAGCCGCTTCGGTAACGCCGGCATCGATCGGGCGGCGATTCACGTTTTGCAGCGGTACCATGCGGGAGGGCGTGTCATCGATTTCTCGCCCTGGGGCTATGACGAACGGCAGTTTGGATCGCCGGGCATCGCGTTGCCTGTCGGACGACTCACGCGAACGCCCAACGGGGAATTCCCCGAGTACCACACATCCGCCGACGACCCGAGCTTCGTCACGGCGGATGCGCTCGGAGAATCGTGGCTCGCTTGCCTGCGCATACTGAACGTGTTGGAGAACAACGCTCGCTACAGGAATCTCAGCCCGTTCGGCGAACCTCAGCTCGGGCGTCGCGGCTTGTATCGCTCCACAGGCGGATATCAGGACATCCCGGACCGCCAACTTGCGATGCTCTGGACACTGAATCAGTCCGACGGCCACCACAGCCTGCTCGACATCGCTGAACGGTCGGGATTGGCGTTCGACTCGTTGCATGCAGTCGCCGGGGAACTGGTCCGTGCCGGACTGCTGACGGTAGAGGATCCATCGGCCACATGACGTCACCGCATATGTCCCACGCACGCCTCCTTCAGGGACTCCGAACATGCCGCTGATCAGCGTCGGGATGCCGGTGTACAACGGCGAGCGCTACGTTGGCACGGCCATCGCGTCGGTTCTGGCGCAGACGTTTCCTGATTTCGAGCTGATCATCTGCGACAACGGCTCGACTGACGGCACCGAGACGATTTGCCGCGACTTCGCGGAGCGCGACCATCGCGTGCATTACTACCGCAACGAAGTCAACGTCGGTGCAGCAGGGAATTTCTGCCGCGTCTTCGAGCTTTCGAAGGGCCGCTATTTCCGTTGGCTGTCGGCCGACGACTATGTCGCGCCGACCGCGCTGCAACAGTGTCTTGCGGCACTCGAGGGCGATCCGCTCGCCGTCCTGGCCTGTGGAAAGGTCGCCCTCGTCGGCGCTGACGGCGAAGTGCTGGCCCCTTACGCGGAAACCCAGGGTCTCGAACACGCATCGCCGGTCGATCGATTCCGCGCCGTCATGGAACAGGATCCCATGTGCAACGCTGTTTACGGATTGATGCGACGCGAACTGCTTCGGCGTACGCGCCTGCTGG
>JBKBSH010000195.1:0-4921 GCA_046291795.1 Burkholderiaceae bacterium
GAACGTGCGCTGCGTCGTCGCAAAGAAGCAAGACCAGCCCGACGTGTACTGGTTCGGCGGCGGCATGGACCTGACGCCGTACTACCCGTACGAAGAAGACGCGCGGCACTTCCACGCGACCTGCAAGGCGGCGCTCGAGCCGTTCGGCGCCGGCTACCACGCGCGTTTCAAGAAGTGGTGCGACGAGTACTTCTTCCTTCGGCACCGCGACGAGCCGCGCGGCGTCGGCGGCATCTTCTTCGACGACTTTCACGAGCTCGGTTTCGAGCGCAGCTTCGCGCTGCTGCGCGCGGTGGGCGATGCCTTCCTCGACGCCTACGTGCCGATCGTCGAGAAACGCCGCAGCCACCCCTATGGCGAGCGCGAGCGCGACTTCCAGGCATACCGGCGCGGCCGCTACGTCGAGTTCAACCTCGTCTACGACCGCGGCACGCTGTTCGGCCTGCAGTCCGGCGGCCGCACCGAGTCGATCCTGATGTCGCTGCCGCCGCTCGTGAAATGGCGCTACGACTGGAAGCCCGAACCCGGATCGCCCGAGGCGCGGCTGTACACGGACTTCCTCAAGCCGCGCGACTGGACATGATCGGCCTGCTCGGCGGCAGCTTCGACCCGATCCACGTCGGACATCTGGCGCTGGCGCGCGCCGCGCTCGAATACCTCGGGCTCGCCGAGGTCCGGTTCATCCCGGCCGGATATCCCTGGCAGAAGGGCGAGATCACCGACGCCGCGCACCGCGCAAAGATGGTCGCGCTGGCGATCGCCGATGAGCCGCGCTTCGTGCTCGACATGCACGAGATCGAGCGTCCGGGGCCGAGCTACACGATCGACACGCTGCGCGAGCTGCGCGCTGCGCTCGGACCGGCCACCCCGCTCGTGCTGCTGCTCGGCACGGACCAGATGGAGCGGATCGACACCTGGCGCGACTGGCGGCACCTGCTCGACTACGCGCACATCGCGGTCGCACGCCGCAACGATGCGGTGCTGACGCTGTCGTGGCCGCTGCAGGAGTTCTACAACGAGCACTGGGCGCCGCCCGCGCAGATCCGCGACCGTGCCGCCGGATGCATCGTCGAACTCGAGATGGCGCCGGTCGACGCATCGGCCACCGAGATCCGCGCGCTGCTGCGCGCGCCGCCGGCGCCCGAGCGCGATGCGCGGCTCGCGCAGATCGTTCCCGCCGCGGTGCTGGACTATATTCGCGCGCATGACCTCTACCGGTAGGGCCATGGATCTGCAGAGACTGCAGCGCGTCGTCGTCGACGCGCTGGAAGACGTCAAGGGCCAGGACATCAGGATCTACAACACGGTCGGCCTGTCCGACATGTTCGATCGCGTCGTGCTCGCCAGCGGAACGTCGAACCGGCAGACGCGCGCGCTGGCCTCGCGCGTGGCCGAGCGGGTCAAGGCGGCCGGCGGCCGGGTGGTCAGCATCGAAGGCACCGACAGCGGCGAATGGGTGCTGGTCGACCTCGGCGACATCGTCGTGCACATCATGCTGCCTGCCATCCGCACGTACTACGAACTCGAGGAGATGTGGGGCAGCAAACCGGTGCGGATCCGGCTTGCCACCGACCGGTCCGCGGCGCGCCGGGCAGGCGCGGACGGTGAAGCCGCATCCGCCCGGCCCGCTGCCAAGCGGCCCGCCGCGCGCAAGACGGCCAAACCCCGAAAGGCGGCGAAGAAGCCGGCTTCGGCCCGCAAGAGCGCGAAGCGGACCGCACCGAAGAAGCGTGCAGCCGCGCCGAAGACGGCTGCGCGCAAGTCGTCGCCCGGCAAGTCCACACGCAAGAAGGCGGCGAACAAGCAGGCGCGCTAGCCCGCGACCGCCGGTTCGATCCGCCGCCGGGCAACGCCGATCGCCATGCGGATCACCGTCGTCGCGGTCGGCCAGCGCCAGCCGCGCTGGGCCGACGCAGCGGCGGCCGACTTTCTCGGGCGTTTTCCGCGCGACTTCGCAGTGGCCGTCAAGGAGGTGAGGCCCGAACCGCGCGGCGCAGCGCCCGTCGAGCGGCTGCTCGCCGCGGAGGCCCAGCGGCTGCGGGCCGCGATTCCCGCAGGCAGCGTGTTCGTCGCGCTCGACGAACGCGGCAAGGACTGGACGACGCAGCAGCTTGCCGATGCGGTGCGCGGCTGGCGCGACGCGGCCGAAGACGTGGCGTTCGTCATCGGCGGACCCGACGGGCTCGATGCCGCGTTCAAGCGCGAGGCGCGCGTGCTGCTGCGGCTGTCCAGCCTGACGCTGCCGCACGCGCTCGCCCGGATCGTTTTGCTCGAGCAGCTCTACCGCGTCTGGTCGATCCTCGCGCAGCACCCCTATCATCGCGCCTGAAAGCGACCATGGCCGACCTGTATCTCGCCTCGCGCAGCCCGCGCCGCCGCGAACTGCTCAAGCAGATCGGCGTGCGCTTCGAGCCGCTGATGCTGCGGCTCGCCTCGCCGCGCGGGCCGGACATCGACGAGGCGCAGCATCCGGGCGAGTCGGCCGCCGACTATGTCGAGCGGACCGCGCGCGAGAAGGCCGCCTTCGGCCAGCGCGTGCTGCTGATGCGATCGATGCTGCAGCGGCCCGTGCTGGCGGCCGACACCGTCGTGATCCTCGACGGCGAAGTGCTCGGCAAACCGCAGAGCCGCGCCGAAGCGACGGACTTCCTGCGCCGGCTGTCGGGGCGCGCCCACGAGGTGCGGACCACCGTGGCGCTGGGCATCGGCACCGGCAGCACCGCGCGCGTGATGCTGGCCACGTCGGTGACGACCGTCGTGCTGCGTGCGATCGCCGAGCACGAGATCGAACGCTACTGCGCGACCGCCGAGCCGTACGACAAGGCCGGCGGCTACGGCATCCAGGGGCTCGCCGCGATCTTCGTCGAGCGCATCGAAGGCAGCTACACCGGCGTGATGGGCCTTCCGCTGTTCGAGACGGCGCAACTGCTGCAGCAGGCCGGCATCAAGGTTCTGTAGCCGATGGAAGACATCCTGATCAACATCACGCCGCAGGAGACGCGGGTCGCGGTGCTGCTCGCGGGTGTAGTGCAGGAGCTGCACGTCGAGCGCGCGGCCACGCGCGGGCTGGTCGGAAACATCTATCTCGGCAAGGTCGCTCGCGTGCTGCCGGGCATGCAGTCGGCCTTCGTCGACATCGGGCTGGAGCGCGCCGCGTTCCTGCACGTCGCCGACATCTGGGAGTACCGCCAGTCGGCGCAGGACAAGCCGCCGCCGATCGAGCGGCTCGTGCACGAGGGCGACGCGGTGCTGGTGCAGGTGGTCAAGGACCCGATCGGCACCAAGGGCGCGCGACTTTCCACGCAGATCTCGCTCGCCGGGCGGATGCTCGTCTATCTGCCGCAGGATGCTCACATCGGCGTTTCGCAGCGGATCGAGGACGAATCCGAGCGCGCGCAACTGCGCGAGATGCTCGCGCGCGTCGTTCCCGCCGACGAGCGCGGCGGCTACATCATCCGCACCAGCGCGGAGGACGCGACCGAAGCCGATCTGGCCGCCGACATCGACTACCTGCGCAAGCGCTGGACGCAGATCCGCGACACCGCCGCGCAGGTGCCGGCGCCGTCGCTGCTTTACCAGGAACTGTCGCTCGCGCAACGCGTGCTGCGCGACGTCGTCACCGAGGCCACTCAGACGATCCAGATCGACTCGCGCGAGAACTTCGTCGCGCTGCAGGCGTTTGCCGCGCAGTACGTGCCGCGCGTGCTCGGCAAGCTCGCGCACTACACGGGCGAGCGGCCGCTGTTCGACCTGTACCAGATCGACGCCGAGATCGAGCGCGCGCTCGCGCGTCGCGTCGACCTGAAGAGCGGGGGCTATCTGATCATCGACCAGACCGAGGCGATGACCACGATCGACGTGAACACCGGCGGATTCGTCGGCACCCGCAACTTCGACGACACGATCTTCAAGACCAACCTCGAAGCGGCGCACACGATCGCGCGCCAGCTGCGTCTGCGCAACCTGGGCGGGATCATCGTCGTCGACTTCATCGACATGGTCAACGCCGAGCACCGCGAGGCGGTGCTCGCCGAGTTCAAGCGCGCGCTCGCGCGCGACCGCACGCGGATGACCGTCAGCGGCTTCACGCAGCTCGGGCTCGTCGAGATGACGCGCAAGCGCACCCGCGAGTCGCTCGCGCACATCCTGTGCGAACCCTGCCCGGTGTGCGGCGGCCGCGGCGAGATCAAGACCGCGCGCACCGTCTGCTACGAGATCCTGCGCGAGATCCTGCGCGAGGCGCGCCAGTTCGGCGACGCGCGCGAGTTCCGCATCCTCGCGTCGCAGACGGTGGTCGACCTGTTCCTCGAGGAGGAATCGCAGTCGCTGGCGATGCTGTCGGACTTCATCGGCAAGCCGATCTCGATGCAGGTCGAGGGCATCTACCACCAGGAGCAGTACGACATCATCCTGATGTAGCGATGGCGCCGCGGCGGATCAGGCGTCGAGCATCGACCGCCTGCGTCCGACCCAGCGCTCGACGTGCCTGCGCGCGGCGTCGGGTGCGGTCGCGAGCAGTTCGGCCGCCGCGTCGCGCGCCCGTTCGAGCAGCGCGGCGTCGCGTTCGAGGTCGGCGAAGCGCAGCAGCGGCACGCCCGCCTGGCGCGCGCCGAGCAGCTCGCCGGGACCGCGCAGCAGCAGGTCGCGGCGCGCGATCTCGAAACCGTCGTCGGTCTCGAAGATCACCTTCAACCGCTCGCGCGCGGCATCCGACAGCGGCTCGTCGAACAGCAGCACGCAGTAGCTCTGCTCGGCGCCGCGCCCGACGCGCCCGCGCAACTGGTGAAGCTGCGCGAGCCCGAAGCGCTGCGCGTGCTCGATCACCATCAGCGTCGCGTTGGGCACGTCCACACCGACCTCGACGACCGTCGTCGCGACCAGCACGTCGAGCGCGCGCGCAGCGAACGCCTGCATCGCCGCG
>JBKBSH010000196.1:0-4867 GCA_046291795.1 Burkholderiaceae bacterium
ATCGGTGTTGCGCGCGAGCGCAACGGCGAGATCGCGAAAGCGCGCTCCGAATACGCGCTGTATCTGAAGCTCTTTCCGCAGGGGGCGGGCGCCGAGCGCGTGCGCCAGCGGCTGGCGAAGCTCGAAGCAGCGCCTGCCGCCGAGCGCGCCGCAGCGCGCGAGCGGCCCGCGCTGAAGACATTGACGGGCACGTTTTCGCAGTACTACTTCGGCGGCAAGACGCGAATCGACAACGTCTTCAACACGCCGACCACCGCCGATCGCTCGACCTTCACCGCGACCGATCAGTCGCTGCTCGTCAGCAGCATCGATCTGAACGGCCGCTACCGCGGCGCCGACGCCGAGCAGCGCGTCGTCTTCCGCGATTCGTACAACCTGAGTTTTCTCGAGGAGCGCGGCAGCTTCAACCGGCTCAACGCCGCGTACTACGACTACCGCGGGCTCACCAACGCGTTTTCGGCGCGGCTCGGTCGGCAGACCGGCCTGTCGGGCGGGCTGCCCGGCCGCTTCGACGGCGGCATCGTCGGCTATGGGTTGACGCCTTCGGTGCGTCTGAACGCGGTCGGCGGCGTGCCGGTCGAGTTCACCAACATCGACTCGAAGCGCCGCTTCGTCGGCGCGAACCTCGACATGAGCGGCGTGCTCGAGCGGTGGTACGGCAACGTCTTCGGCATCCGGCAGACCGTCGACGGCATCCTCGACCGCGAGGCGGTCGGCGCCGAAGTGCGCTACCTCGATCCGCGCACGACGATGTACGCGGTCGTCGACTACGACACGAGCTTCAAGGCGCTGAACGCGGCGTCATTGCAGGCAAGCTGGACATCGGCGGGACGCACCGGCATCAACCTGCTGTGGGACCGCCGCCGCGCGCCGACGCTGGCGACGCTCAACGCGGTGTTCGGCCAGCCGACGACGTCGATCCGCGACCTGCTGGTGACGATGTCGGAAGACGAGATCCGGCAGCTCGCGAAAACGGTCACCGCAGTGGCGACACAGGGGTTGGTCGGTCTGACCACGCCGCTCACCGAGCACTGGCAGGTCGGCGCAGACGCGCGGCTCGTCAAGGTCGGCGCGCTGCCGGAGGTCGTCGTCAACGGCGTGACGATTCCGGCGCAGCCTCCCACCGGCAACGTCATCAGCTATTCGCTACAGTCGATCGGGTCGAACCTGTATTCGTCGCGCGACTCGAGCGTGATCACGGTGATGCTCGTCAACGGCCCGACCTACGACAGCTGGCTGCTGACCTACAACAACGTCACCGGCCTGTTCGAGCGCTGGAGCTTCGAGCCGTCGCTGCGCTACTACCGACAGCGCGACACGACCGACGTGAAGCTCGCCCGCGTGTCGCCGTCGCTGCGCCTGTCGTGGCGGCCGACGCAGGCGTCGGTGCTCGAACTCGACTATCTGCTCGAACACACGCGAACGACCGCGCCGACGACGAGCGACACGACCACGCGGCACTTTCTGTCGATCGGCTACCGGCTCGACCTGTAGCCGACGGCTGGTGCCAGCCGCATGCGCCGCGCGGGCCGGGCTGTGCGACGTTTGACGCGATCTGGCGCGTGTGCGGTCGACGGTCGGCGTGCGTCTTCGCAGCGCAATGTCAGTTCAGCGTCGCCAACTGCTCGACGAGCGTACGGTACGCGGCTTTGGGCGTCCCGTCATTGCGCAGCAGGCCCAGCGAGCAGAGGAATTCGAAGAAGTTGTCGCCGGCGCGACGACCCGAAACGGCCTCGCAATGCGTCGTATTCCAGTCGCGGTACTTGAAGAACCCGATGAACGGAATCCGTGCCGCACCCGCGCTTTTCCAGGCGCTGAAGGTGTGAGCGATGAACTCCGCCCCTGCTGCGCCTCACCGCTTCCGAGCACCGGACTGGACGGATATCCCCACTGCTGGAGCACCACGGGTCTGCTGGCACCCAGTGCCAGCATGGCCGCCACGTCGTCCGCGACGGCCGTCGGCGCGCGGGCGGCGAAAGTGCGCGTATCGACCGGGTAGTAGGTCAATGCGACGAAGTCCATTGAGGCATTCAGCGTGGCGATCGCCGCCGCCTGCGCGCCTGTGGCGGCTGCGAACGTCGTCGTCACGCCGACGGCCAGGTCCGGCCGCCGGGTCCGGATGTACGTGCGCGCGTCTTCGACCAACTCGATGAACGCGGCCCATTCGTTCGGCCGGGTCGAAAAGTAAGCGTCGACCTCGTTGCCGAGCGCGAGGTAGGTCGCCGCGTTCGGCAGCAGCGGCAGCACGCGATCGAAAAGCGCGCGCAGGCGCGTCTTGACGGCGGGGTCGTTGAACGCCAGGGCGACCAGATCGTCGGGCATCGCGCGCTGTGTCAACGCCACCACCGGAACGTTGAGGAAGATGCGGCGGAAGCCATAGCCCCCGAGTGCTGCGGGGCCGAAGTAGGGGTTCGTCAGCAGCGTCAGATCGTAGGTCGTGCCGGTCGGGTTCAGGCTGCGCCACGGTGCCGCGGTCTGCGCGCCGCGGGCGCCGAGTGCGGCGACGGCACGATATTCCCTTTCGTAGTCGGTGATCGGCTCGTTGGCCGACAGGTTCGCGTTCAGTGCAACGACGCCCGCAAAGGGGACCTGCGGCGGCGGTGCCGACTCATCGGCGCGCGAACAGGCACTGAGCACGACGACGAGCCAAGCGCCGATCGAGCGGCGCAGTGCGCGCGTTGCACCGGTCGCGCAGGCCCGCCGACGCGCGCGCCGCAGCGTCGAGTTCACGGCTAGGCGGCCGTCACCGGAATCTTGCCGATCCTCGCCTGCCACTCGCGCGGGCCGGTCTGGTGGACCGAAGTGCCGCTGGCGTCGACCGCGACCGTGACCGGCATGTCCTTGACCTCGAATTCGTAGATCGCTTCCATGCCGAGGTCGGCGAAAGCGACGACCTTCGCCGCCTTGATGGCTTTGGCGACCAGATAAGCCGCGCCGCCGACCGCCATCAGGTACGCGCTGCCGTGCTTGCGGATCGCCTCGATCGCCGTCGGTCCACGCTCCGCTTTGCCGATCATCGCGATCAGCCCCGTTTGCGCGAGCATCATCTCGGTGAACTTGTCCATCCGCGTGGCGGTGGTCGGGCCCGCGGGGCCGACGACTTCGCCGCGCACCGGATCGACGGGGCCGACGTAGTAGATCACGCGGTTCGTGAAGTCGACCGGCAGCTTCTCGCCTTTGGCGAGCATGTCCTGGATGCGCTTGTGCGCGGCGTCACGGCCCGTGAGCATCCGGCCCGACAGCAGCAGCGTCTCGCCGGGCTTCCACGAGGCCACCTCGGCTTTCGTCAGCGTGTCGAGGTTGACGCGCCGGCTCTTGTCGTCGTCGGGTTGCCAGCGCACGTTCGGCCACGCATCGAGCGAAGGCGGTTCCAGATACGCGGGCCCGCTGCCGTCGAGCACGAAGTGGGCGTGCCGCGTTGCGGCGCAATTCGGAATCATCGCCACCGGCTTGCTGGCGGCGTGCGTCGGGTACATCCGGATCTTCACGTCGAGCACGGTCGTCAAGCCGCCCAACCCCTGCGCGCCGATGCCCAGCGCGTTGACCTTGTCGTACAACTCGACGCGCAGCCGCTCGACGTCGTCGCGCGCGCCGCGCGCGAGCAATTCGCTCATGTCGATCGGCTCCATCAACGCTTCCTTGGCGAGCAGCATCGCGCGTTCGGCGGTGCCGCCGATGCCGATGCCGAGCATGCCGGGCGGGCACCAGCCGGCGCCCATCGTCGGTACGGTCTTCAGCACCCAGTCGACGATCGAGTCGCTCGGGTTGAGCATCACGAACTTGCTCTTGTTCTCCGAGCCGCCGCCCTTGGCGGCGACGTCGACCGCGACGGTGTCGCCGGGGACGATCTGCACATGCACCACGGCGGGCGTGTTGTCGCGCGTGTTCTTGCGGCCGAACTCGGGCGGATCGACGACCGAGGCGCGCAGCTTGTTGTCCGGATGCAGATACGCGCGCCGCACGCCCTCGTTGACGGCGTCCTCGAGCGAGCCGCCGAAGCCCTCCCAGCGCACGTCCATGCCGACCTTCAGGAACACGTTGACGATGCCCGTGTCCTGGCAGATCGGACGCTTGCCCTCGGCGCACATCCTCGAGTTGGTCAGGATCTGCGCGATCGCGTCCTTGGCCGCCGGGCTCTGCTCGGCTTCGTACGCGCGCGCCAGGTGGCTGATGTAGTCGGCCGGGTGGTAATAGGAGATGTACTGCAGCGCCGCCGCGACGCTTTCGATCAGGTCCGCCTGCTTGATGGTCGCCATGTTCGCCTCGGATGGAGTGGCTCGATCAGTGTCCGCTTCCGACTGCCGGCCGCGCCGATCCGAACGGGATGCGGTCAGTCGCGGCGATTGCCATCGCCGACAGCGGGAAGGTGATGTGGACTCGGGTCTGCGCCATCAGCGTCTTGTCGTCGCAGTTGGCCGCGTCGATGAACTTCTGAGCAGGTGGATCGAGCCGATGCCGATGATCGCCGTTGCGAGCTTGACCTTCAAGGCGGTGGCGTTGACATGGGACAACCATTCCGGCGGGTCCGGGTGCCGTTCGAAGTTCATCCGCGAAACGAAAGTCTCGTCACCGCCGACGATCACCATGATGAGCAGGTTCGAGATCATCACGATGTCGATCGGCCCGAGCACGACCGGCATGATCACGGTCTCGTCGAGCCTGGGCGGACCGTCGCCGGGAGCCGCATCGCCGATCACCCGAAAGATGTCGCCGACCGATCCGGGGTCGCCCAGCGCGGCCCGATCCGTCGGACGAGCTGCACCCAGAGGTGGTAGACGTGGACGCACTGCGCGAGGATCAGGCCGAGGTACGGCGGAAGCTGCAGCCAGCGGCTGCCGACGATCGGACGGGGGACGGGCGACAGCGG
>JBKBSH010000019.1:0-15309 GCA_046291795.1 Burkholderiaceae bacterium
CATGACCGTGCCGAAGTCGAAAGTCGCGACCAGCGCCGGGGCGACCGCCATGCCGACAAGCCCGAGGCTCGCCATCAGGGCATGGCGGGGGATGCGGGTGACGAAGAAACCGCCGGCCAGCACGCCGAAGGCCGATCCGAGGAACCAGCGCTGAACGCGCAGCCACAGCGGCCGGCCGGCGAACCACGCTGCCAGAAATCCCGCCACCGTGACCAGAGTTAGATCAACCATGGCCGCGGTCGCGAGCTGGATCGCGCCCAGCGCGAGGCTCTGCGCCAGCACCGACCCGTGCGCCGGGTCGATGAACTGCGGAAACAGCGACAGATAGAACACCGCCACCTTGGGGTTGAGCGTCGCGGCGACGAAAGCCTGCCGCAGCAGCACGCGCGGCGCCGCCGGCGGCAACGGGCTCGTCTCGAACACGCCGCCGCTGCGTAACGTGTTCGCGGCCAGCCACAGCAGATACGCGGCGCCGGCGATGCGGATCGCGTCGAACGCCAGCGGGATCGCCAGCACGACGACGGTCAGGCCGAACGCGGCGAGCAGCACGTGCACCGCCAGTCCCGCGGCCACGCCGAACATCGAGAAGTAGCCGGCGCGCCGGCCCTGCGCGAGCGTGCGCGAGATCAGGTACAGCCACACCGGCCCGGGGGTCAGTGCGAGCAGCAGGGCGGCCACCGTGAACAGCGCGAGTCTGTCGGGGGCCAGGCCAAAGAGGGTCATTGAATTAACGAAGGCTGCCGCAGCGTGCGCGTCGGCTCGATTTTGCCGCAAGCCACCGCAAGCGCTTGCCGCCGCGTCCGCGCACTGCGGGCCTGCCGCCGACGCGGTTCGAGCGCGGCGCGATTACTCGCTCAACCAGCGCACCAGGTAGTACAGGCGAAACCCTTCCGAGGAGCGCGACGGTCCCACCACCTCGGCTGCGTGCAGATCGCGGGCGGGGTCCTGCCGCGCCAGCGCCACTTCGGCCGATTCCACCGGCTCGACGACCCCCTCGGGGAAGCGTTGTCGCTTGCCGCGCCGCGCCCGCACGAGAGCGAAGCAGCGCTGCACGAGATGCGGCGCTTCAGGGTCCAAATACACGCCGCCTTTCATTGCAAACCGCGCAGTGCGCGCAGGTGCCCGGCAAGCGGCGCGAGCACGGGCTCCAGGTGACGCCGCATCAGTGCGCCGACGGCGGTGGTTCGGGTAAGGATCGCGGCGGCGTCTTCTCGCGAGACGCGGGCCAGCGCCTCGAGCGCCATGCGCTCCCCCGCGGGCACGGGCAGCGCCCTCGCATCGCGTCCGTCCGCGAAGTACGCGCCGAGCGCGTCGAGCAGCAGATAAACGGCCTCGTGCGTCGCCGGTCTTTCCAGCGCGGCCTCGGCGGCCCGCAGGTACGCCTGCCCGGCGCCGCTGTAGCAGCGCGCCAGCAGCCGCGCCGCCGGTGTCTGCGGCAAGTCCGCCGGCAACGCGCGCGCAGGATCCGGTGGCAGATCGTCCGGGCAGTGCTCGAGAAAAGCGATCCGTTCGTGCGGCCGCTGTGCGCCGCGCTGCCACAGCCTGCGCCGCGCCGCCGCTGACAACAGCCCGCACGCGAGCAAGGCGCGCAGCGTCTGCAGCGCGGCGTTCGGATCGGCCTCGAAAGGCAGCGACTCGACCAGGTGCTCGACGAGCACCGCGCCCATCGCACCTGCGCGAACGGCTGGATGTTGCAGCAGCATGCGCGCAAGTTCCGTCGGCGGCGCCGGCTGCGCCGCCCACCACAGCCGGCGCGCCAGCTCGTCGGTCAACGCGTCGGATTGCGCGACGGCCAACAGCGCCTCCGGTTCACCGAGCCTGAGCAAGGCCTCCAGTGTCTGCATGCTCGCCCGCCCCAGCCGCGAGAAGCGGCGCAGATGAACCGGATAGCCGCCAGGCACGCCGAAGGCGTGGCCGCCGAGCAGTTCGCGCACGCGCTGCAGGTAGCGCTGTGCGTTGCCGCGCGGGTTCAGTGCGATGTGCGCCTCGCCTTTCGGTGTCAGCGCGTGCAGCACGCGCGCGCCTTCGTCGATGCGCACCGCGTGGACCTCCCCGGCCAGCAGCACGTGCAGGCGCAGCGCGTCTTCGGCGGCGAGTTCTTCGTTCATTCGTCCAACTGGATGCGCCGGCCGAACGGTACGGGCGCGCCGCCCTTGACGAGCCACAGCACCGGATACGCCGGCGCGTGCGCCGGGAACGCGCCGCAGGCATCGGTGAAGTAGACGAGCGCGTCCGGGTGCAGGCCACGACGCTCGATCCAGTCGAACACCGGCGCGAATGCCGTGCCGCCGCCGCCCGCAAAACGGGCCGGCAAGTGCAGCGCCTCCCACGGTTCGAACACCCACGGCGAGCCGGCAGCCAGTGCGCTGTCGCACGCGTACAGCGTGATGCGCACCGGAAGCGTACCCTTGATCGCGTTCAGTTCCGCCAGGAAGTCCGCGAGATCGGCGTCGCTCACCGAGCCGGAGACGTCCAGCGCCACATGGATGTCGCCGCAATGGCTGCGCAGCGCGGGCAGGATCGCCTCGCCCTCGCGTCGCGACGGCCGCTGCCACGTGAAATCGTCGCGTGCCGTCTGCGACAGGTACTGCGCGAGCAGCGCGCGCCACGAAACCCGCGCCGCCAGCGCCGCCTGTGCCAGCCGAGCCAGCTGGCCGGGAAGCCTGCCCGCCTCGCGTGCGCGCTGCGCAGCGGCGGCCAGATGATGCTGCCATTGCTGGTCGAGCCATTCGCGCTCCCGTGGCGTGAGCGGCGGCGGCTCGCGGCCGTCAGTGGCGGCGGGTCGGCCGCCCTCCATTGCGCCGCGTCGCGCCGTGCCGTGGCCGGCGGGCTCGGCCGATTCGGCCTGCCCGCCGTCGGCGCCCGCTTCGCCGTCCCACAGATGCCGATCGAAGTTCTCGCGATCCTCCTGTTCGCCGTGCAGGCACGGATAGATCTCCTCGGCGCTCATGCCCCGGTACACGTCGAGAGTGACCGCCTCCGGCGGCGGCGCCAGCCCTTCGTCGACGAGAATCGGGTTGATCGCCAGATCGCAGGCGAGATCCCAACGCCGCCTGCTGCGATGGCCGCGGCGGGCGAAGTGGCCGAGCGCGCAATGCAGCGCCTCGTGCGCGAGCGCGAACTGCAGTTGCGAACCGCTCAAGGTCGCGATCCAGGCGGGGTTGTAGTACAGCGTCCGCGCGTCGGTGGCGGTCGTGCGGCACCAGGCGGCGGCCTGCAGCGGCAGCCGCAGCAGCAGCGCGCCGAGAAACGGCTTGTCCACGACGAGCCGCGTACGCGCCGCGGCCAGTCTCGTTTCCGCGTCACTCATAAAGCATCAGATCGGCGACCGCGTGAGCCCAGCCGGAGAACTGCGGCAGGCCGAACAGCGGCTGTCCGATGCCGCGCTGCATGTCGGCGACGAGCATCACGCCCATCTCGCGCTGCGGGAAGCGCTGCGCATACTCGAGGATGCGCCCCCACGTGCGCGGCGCCTCCGGCGTGCCGCGCGCGCGCAGCGCACGCGCGGCAAGCGCGGTCGCCACCGCGTATTGAAGGTCGATTTCCTGCGGCACCGGCACATCCGCGCCGGCGCAGATCGCGTCCACGTCGGGCAGGCGATGCAGGTTCTCAATAAACGCCGCGCACTCGGCACCCGCCGCATGGCCGACGCAGGCTGCGAGCGCTCCGGCGAGCAGTTCCGGACGATCTGCGAACTTGCGCAACGCGCGGTGCGCGAACTCCCAGGCGCGCGGACTGGGGAAGGCCATCTCGCCGCCGGCGTTCTTCGCCGGGTCGAAATCGAACAGCAGCTCGGGCTTGAAGCGCAGGAACGCGACGACGCGCTCGTCGATGCCGTTGGCGTAGGCCCAGGCGACCCAGTCGTCGAGGTGGACCTCGACCTCGAAATGCGCGAAGCGGTTGGCCAGCGGCGCCGGCATCGCGTAGGTGACGCCGCGATCGCCCTGGCGGTTGCCGGCGGCGAAGATCGCCCAGCCGGGCGGCACGCGGTAGTCGCCGAGCCGCCGGTCCAGGATCAACTGATACGCCGCCGCGGAGACCGTCGGCGGCGCGGAAGTGATCTCGTCGAGGAACAGGATTCCGGCCGGCCCGTGCCGGTCCGCATCCGGCAGCACCGCCGGCACCGCCCATTCCACGCGGTTGTCGACCCGGAACGGGATGCCGCGCAGATCGGACGGCTCCATCTGCGACAGGCGGATGTCGATGACCGCGACGCCATGGCGCACCGCCGCCTGCGCGACGAGCTGCGACTTGCCCACGCCCGGCGGGCCCCACAGCATCACCGGGGTATGGTGGCCGGCCGCGGCGCTTTCGAATTCGCGATCGAGGACGACGGCGAGCTGGGCGGGACGCATCGCGTCGTACCGTAGCGCAGGCCGTGGCCTTGCGCCCAGTTACTCTTTTGGGTCATGGCGGTCGGCGCGGTGATGGCACCGCCGCGGTGCGCGGCGCTACATCGTCTCGCTGAACAGCTCGCGGCCGATCAGCATGCGACGGATCTCGCTGGTTCCGGCCCCGATCTCGTAGAGCTTGGCATCGCGCCACAGCCGCCCGGTCGGATAGTCGTTGATGTAGCCGTTGCCGCCCAGGATCTGGATCGCTTCGCCGGCCATCCACGTGGCTTTCTCGGCGGTGTACAGGATCACGCCCGCGCAGTCCTTGCGCACCCGGCGCACGTGCTGCGACCCAAGCGCGTCGAGGTTCTTGCCGACCGCGTAGCAGTAGGCGCGACAGGCCGACAGCGTCGTGTACATGTCGGCGATCTTGCCCTGGATGAGCTGGAACTCGCCGATCGGCTGGCCGAACTGCTTGCGGTCGTGGATGTACGGCACGACGACGTCCATGCACGCCTGCATGATGCCGATCGGACCGGCGGCGAGCACCGCGCGCTCGTAATCGAGCCCGCTCATCAGCACGCGCACGCCCTGGTTGACCTCGCCGAGCACGTTCTCGTACGGCACCTCGACGTTGTCGAACACCAGCTCGCCGGTGTGCGACCCGCGCATGCCGAGCTTGTCGAGCTTCTGCGCGACCGAAAAGCCCTTCATCCCCTTCTCGATCAGGAACGCGGTGATGCCCGAGGCGCCGAGTTCGGGCTCGGTCTTGCCGTACACGACCAGCGTGTCCGCATCCGGCCCGTTGGTGATCCACATCTTGGTGCCGTTGAGCAGGTAGTAGCCGCCTTTGTCTTCCGCGCGCAGCTTCATGCCGACGACGTCGCTGCCCGCGCCGGGCTCGCTCATGGCCAGCGCGCCGACGTGTTCGCCCGAGATCAGCTTGGGCAGATACTTCCGGCGCTGCGCGGGGGTGCCGTTGCGGCGGATCTGGTTGACGCACAGGTTCGAGTGCGCGCCGTACGACAGACCGACCGACGCGCTCGCGCGGCTGATCTCCTCCATCGCGATCATGTGCGCGAGGTATCCCATGTGGGCGCCGCCGTATTCCTCTTCGACGGTGATGCCGAGCACGCCCAGCTCGCCCATCTTGCGCCACAGATCCATCGGAAAGCGGTCGGTGCGGTCGATCTCGGCGGCGCGCGGCGCGATCTCCCTGTCCGCGAACGCGCGCACCGCATCGCGCAGCGCGTCGATGTCGGAACCGAGGTCGAAGTTCAGTCCTGGCAGGTCCATACGGTTCTCCGTGTCAGACGCGCGGCGCGTCGCTTGCGCCGTGCATGGCGATCGGCGTCCGCTGCATCGCTGCGATCGGTCGATCGTGTCGCGCCGGCGCCGTCGGCGATCATGCCGACGATGCCGCCGTGCAGAAACCGGTGCTGCCGCGCCAGGTCGGCCCGTATCGGCAGCTTAACGGCGTAGCCGCCGGGCTCGACCGCGGACATCGTCGCGCCGATCAGGCCCATCGCGGCCTGGCGCGCGAAGGAGGCGCGCACGCGGCGCTCGAAGAAAGGGTCGAGAGGTGTGAACGCCATGTCCGTGCCCGATCGCCGCAAGCAGGCGGCAATCTAGGTGTCCTTGACGTAAACGTCAACCAAGTCGGCGCGCCGCGCCGCCGATGCGGCAGAGCCGGTTGAGAGCGGGCGTCCGCGCGGCTATCTTCGCTGGCGATTGCCGGGAGGACCGAAAAGAAAATGACCGATGTTGCCGCCGACGCTCGCACGATCGCCGCCGCGCTCGAAGCGGCCGAAAAGGGCGACGCCGCCGCCACGGCGGAGCTTTTCGCGACGCTTTATCGCGAGCTGCACCGGTTGGCGAAGCGGCAGTTGCACGCGCACGCCGCCGGCGCGACGCTGTCGGCGACCACGCTGTTGCACGAGGCGTATCTGGACATGAGCCGGCGCGATCCCGCGTTTCCGGACCGCGCGCGCTTCTTCGCGTATGCGGCGCGCGCGATGCGCGGGTTGATCATCGACTACGTGCGCGAGCGGCGCGCGGTCAAGCGCGGCGGCGAGTTTCACCTGACGCAGTTGGACACCGGAATCGCCGACTCGGCAGCGCAGGACACCGGCGACTTGACCCGGCTGGGCGATGCGCTCGACGAGCTGGCCCGCGCCGACGCGCCGCTTGCGGAGCTGGTCGAGCTGAAGTTCTTCTGCGGCTTTACGTTCGCCGAGATCGCCGCGATGCGCGGCGCATCCGAGCGCACCGTGCAACGCGACTGGGCCAAGGCGCGGCTGTACCTGCACGACGCATTGCGCGGCGATTGATCGATGGCGGGTTTGCCCCCGCCAATCCGATTCAGGCGGAAGGTGAGGTCAACGATGGCGGGCATCGAGCGGGATCGCTGGCGGCGCATCAGTCCGCTGCTCGACGAGCTGCTGGACGCGGACGCGGCGCAGCGCGCGGCGCGGCTGGCGCGGCTGCGCGGCGAGGACGCGGCGCTCGCCGACGAAGTAGCCGCGCTGCTCGCGCGCGAGGCCGTCGTCGAAACGGCGCAGTTCCTCGAAGGGTCGGCGCTCGACGCAGCCGGCGCGACGACGCTCGCCGGACGCGCGATCGGCGCCTACACGCTCGAACGCCCGCTCGGCCACGGCGGCATGGGCAGCGTCTGGCTGGCGCGTCGCAGCGATGGGCGCTTCGAAGGCAAGGCGGCGGTCAAGCTCCTGAACCTCGCGCTGCTGGCGCGTGGCGGCGCGGAGCGTTTCGCGCGCGAGGGCAGCGTGCTCGCGCGGCTGGCGCACCCGAACATCGCGCGGCTGCTCGATGCCGGCGTAGCCGACGACCAACCCTACCTGGTTCTCGAATACGTCGAAGGCGAGCCGATCGACCGCTTCTGCGACGCGCATTCGCTCGCCGTCGAGGCACGCGTGCGGCTGTTCCTCGACGTGCTGGCCGCGGTCGCGCACGCGCACGCAAACCTGATCTTGCACAGGGATCTGAAGCCGTCGAACATCCTGGTGACGGGCGATAGACGGGTAAAGCTGCTCGACTTCGGCATCGCCAAGCTGATTGACGAAGGCACCGACGCCGCCGCTGCGACCGAGCTGACGCAACTGGCCGGGCGCGCGTTCACGCCGCAATATGCCGCGCCCGAGCAGGTGCAGGGCGGCGACGTGACCACCGCGACCGACGTCTACGCGCTCGGCGTGGTGCTGTACGAGCTGCTCGCCGGCAGGCATCCGACCGCGCGCGCCGATTTGGCACCGGTCGAGCGGTTGCGCGCGATCCTGGAAGCGGAACCCGTGCGGCTGTCCGACGCCGCGCGGCAGGCGCCCGCCTCGGTGGCGGCCGCGCGCGCGATGACGCCGGAAAAGCTTGCGCGCGCGCTGCGCGGCGATCTGGACAACATCGTCGCCAAGGCGCTGAAGAAATCGCCCGCCGAGCGCTACCCGACGGCCGCGGCGTTTGCCGACGATCTGCGCCGGCACCTCGAACGCCAGCCGGTCAGCGCACGGCCCGACACGCTCGGCTATCGCGTCGGCCGGTTCGTTCAGCGGCATCGTCTTGGTACTGCCGCAGCAGCGGCGGTCGCGCTCGCGCTGCTGGTCGGCATCGCCGGCACGACCAGGCAGGCGGCGGTCGCGGCGCGCGAGCGCGACCGCGCACGGGCGGCGGCGGCGCGCAACGAGGCGCTGGTGGAATTCGTCGGCGTGATGCTGACCGAGGCGGCGCAGAACGACCGGCCGCTCACCGTGCGCGAGCTGCTCGAACGCAGCCGCGCGCTTGTCGCCAGCGGAGGCACCGGCAACGCCGACAACGATGCCGCGGTGCTCGCGATGCTTGGACAGTTCTACGTGACGCTGGGCGATGCGGCCACGGCTGAGCGGCTGCTCGCCGAGGCGCAGCGGCGCGTATCGCCAGGCAGCGAGTCCGCGCTGCGCGCCGCCGTGGCGTGCCTGCACGCGCATTCGGTGTCGCTGCAGGGGCGCGCCGACGAGGCGCAGGCGGAGATCGACCGGGGGCTGCAGATCGCGCACGGCGAACCGGCGGCCGAGGTCGAATGCCTGCAGGCGCGCGCGTTCGTCGCGCAAAACCGCAACGACGCGGCCACCGCGCTGGCTGCCTCGCAACAAGCGCTGGCACGCCTGCGTGCGTCGGGGCGGGCGACGCCGAGCGTGGAAGCGCAACTGCTCGGCGCCGTCGCCTACGGTCACTATCTGGCCGGCGACGCCGCCGAGGCCGACCGCTTCTATGCCGAGGCGGTCGAGCGCTTTCGCGCCATCGGCCGCAGCGCGACGGCGAATTTCGTGACCACTCTGAACAACTGGGGCATCGCCAGCTACGCCGCCGGCGATATCCCGCGCGCGTGGGCGAGCTACGACGAAGCGCTGGCCGTCTCGACCCGACTGACGCCCGATCGCGCGCCGCCGGGGTACCTGCTGCTGAACCGCGGGCTGGCGAACATGACGCTCGCCCGCTACGACGCGGCGCTGGCCGACCTGCGGCGCGCGCACGCGCTGGCCAGCGCCAAAGCCCTGCATGCGATCGCCGCCGCCAGCCTGGCCGCGATGGCCGTGTGCGCGCGCGAGAAAGGCGACGTGGCGGCGGCCGCGGCTTGGCTTGCCGAGGCGCGCGAACCGGTCGGTCGCACGCTGCCGGCCGACAGTGTGGCCGCCATCACGGTCAAGCTCGCCGAAGCGCGCATGGCGCTGCTCGACGAGCGCTGGGACGACGCCCGCGCCGCCTACACGCAGGTGATCGATTTCTTCGACGCCCGCCGCATGCGCGTCGGTCCGGTCGTGACCGCGTTGCGCGGACGCGCCGAGGTGCATCTGCACGATGGCGCCCTTGACCTGGCGGCCGCGGACCTCGAGCGCGCGCTTGCGCTGGCGCGCAAGCTGCAGGGCAAGAAGCCCTATTCGAGCCACGTCGGCCTGACGCTCGCCCGGTTGCAGCGCCTGCATGAGGCGCGCGGCGAGCATGTGCAAGCGCAAGCGTTGGCGACAGAGGCGACGGCGCACCTGGCACGCGGTCTCGGGCCCGACCATCCGGAGACCCGGCGGATCCGATTGGCGGCCGGCCGCTAAGCGCGCAGGCGCGTCGCCGTCCTGTCGTCTTTCCCCGTCCGACTGCGATTGACCTGGCGAGCGGGTCGCGGCGCGTCCGCCGCTCGCGCAATCGTGCCCCTTTGCGTTTTTCGAGCGAGGAGCCCTTTCATGCGTCGTAGGACGATCCGAACGAAGTGCAGGACGTTGGCCGTGACGTTCGCCGCGGGCGGCGCGGTCCTTCTGCTCCAGGGCTGCGGGGCAAGGGGGCGGCGGCGACGCGCCCGCGGGCACCCGCCAGATGGGCGGCGCGCGCCAGGGCGTGGCGCTGAATCTCGCCGCGACGGTGGCTACGATCTCCGGCAGGGCGGGCATGCCGGGTTTCATCGACGGCACCGGCACGCAGGCGCGGTTCTTTTATCCGCAAGGCCTGACCACCGACGGTGCGAATCTGTATCTCGCCGATTACGGCAACCAGACCATCCGCAAGCTGGCAATCGAGGGCGGCGCGGTCACGCTTCTCGCCGGCGCACCGCTGCAGGCAGGCTCCGGCGATGGCATCGGCACGGCGGCGCGGTTCCAATCCCCGGCCGGCGTCACCACCGACGGCACGTTCCTGTACGTGGCCGATCGCGGCAACCACAGCATCCGCAAGATCGCGATCGGCACGTGGGAGGTCGTGACGCTCGCCGGATCAGCGCTGCCCGGCTCCGTCGACGGCGCGGGGAGCGCGGCGCGGTTCAACTTCCCGACCGGCATCACCACCGACGGCACGAACCTGTTCGTCGCGGATACGAACAACCACACGATCCGCAAGATCGCGATCGGCACCGGCGCGGTCACGACCCTCGCCGGGCAGGCGGGGTCATCGGGCTTTGCCGACGGCATCGGCGCGTCGGCTCGGTTTAGCTTCCCCTCGGCCATAACCACCGACGGCACGAGCCTTTACGTGGCGGACTCGAACAACTTCATCATCCGCAAGATCGCGATCGGCACGGGTGCGGTCTCGACGCTGGCCGGAACGCTGGGCACCGCGGGTTCGGCAGACGGTACTGGCGCGACGGCGCAATTCAGACCCTATCCGTCCGGGCTCACAACCGACGGTCGACAGCTCTTTCTGAACGACAGCGGCAACCACACGGTGCGGGCGATGCGATAGGCCCGGTCCGCCTGCCAGGGCGCGCGCGTCCCGGCGCGCTCGTGGCGTCTGCGGCGTGTCGCCTTTGGGACTGTGATTCCGATTGTCCCAATGAGCAGCGAGCGCAGCCGGATGGCCGACATGAACGGGTGCTCGTCCGGCGGCACCGACCCGGCTCGCTGCGCGATCGACATTCGTCACGACGGAGGAAACATGGGCACCGAGACATTGCGCTTTGTCCGTTCCGCATTGGCCGCGCGCACGCTGAACGTGCTGGCCACGGTGGTACTTGCCGGTACCGCACCATCCGCGGCCGCGCAAGGCTCGCTGCCGGGCGCGCTATCGCAGACAGCGATCCAGACCGTCGGCGATGGCGCGTGCCCGACGTACGCCGTCGACATCGAGTCCTTCGCCTCCTGCGACGGCGACAAGGTCGTGGCGCCGCTGGCGCGTGATTTCGCGATTCAAGTGGTGCCGAAGGACGGCGTGCCCGCTCGCAAGCGGCCCAGCCTCGGCCAGCTTGTCAGCGCCGCCGAAGCCCAGCGTGTGCTGCAGGCGCATCCGCGCGACGTCGTGCTCATCGACATCCGCAGCCGCGTCGAGGCCGTGTACGTCGGCCAGCCGAGCCAGACGCGCATCCACGTGCCGTATCTCGAGCCGGCGTGGCCGCTGCAATGGGACGCGGCGAAGAACGGTCTGAAGATGCAGCGCAACCCCGGCTTCGTCGACGAGGTCCGGGCCGCGCTGGCGCGCAACGGCGTCGGTGAGGACGCGACCATCCTGCTTCTGTGCCGCTCGGGCGATCGCAGCGCGCACGCCGCCGATGCGCTCGCCGCCGCGGGGCTGCCGCGCGTGTACTCGATCGTGGACGGATTCGAGGGCGACCTCGGACCCGGCGGCAAGCGCGACGTCAACGGCTGGAAGAACGTCGGCAGCGACTGGCAGGCGCGGCCTGTGGCGGGCGTGCTGTACGGCGCGCAGCGCTGAGCCACATCGAGCGGTCCACGGGCGGCGCGCCGGCGCGGTGTCCTTCGCCGGGCCAGTGCAAGCGCCTTCACGCGATAAGCCGCCCCCCGCAGGCCAGACACGGACCGCCAACCGATCCGATATGAATGGAGGAACATGCGAATGCGCTTTCATGTCCTGATCCTGTGCGCCTGGCTTGCTGCCTGTGGAGGCGGCGGAGGCGGCGGGGGCGGCAGTGCTCCACCTGCCGGCACGCTCGATACCGCCTTCGGCAACGGCGGCAAGGTCGTGACCGCGATCGGCACCAATACCGACGAGGCCTACGCCGTCGCGCTCGCACCCGACGGCAGGATCGTCGCGGCGGGCCGAAGTTTCAGCACCAACAACGACTTCGCGCTGGCGCGCTACAACGCCAACGGCTCGCTGGATGCGACCTTCGGCAGCGGCGGCAAGGTCACGACTGCGATCGGCTCCGGCGACGACCGGGCCTACGCCCTTGCCCTTGCACCCGACGGCAAGATTGTGGTGGCAGGCTACAGTGACGCCGGCAGCACCGACCGGGACTTCGCGCTCGCGCGCTACAACGCCAACGGCTCGCTCGATGCGAGCTTCGGTAGCGGCGGCAAGGTCACCACCGCATTCGGCTCCGGCACCGACGAGGCGTACGCCCTCGCGCTCGCACCCGACGGCAAGATCGTCGCGGCGGGCAGAAGTCACAACGGCATGAACTACGACTTCGCGCTCGCCCGCTACAACGCCGACGGGTCGCTCGACACCACCTTCGGCAGCGGCGGCAAGGTCGTGACTGCGATCGGCGCCGGCACCGACGAGGCCTATGCCATCGCCCTCGCGCCCGACGGCAAGATCGTCGTGGCGGGGGTAAGTCGCAACGGCACGAAGTTCGATTTCGCGCTGGCCCGTTACAACGCCGACGGCTCGCTCGATGCGAGCGGTGGGAGCGGCGGCAAGCTCGTGACCGCGATCGGCAGCGGTTTGGACCTGGCCACCGGCCTCGCACTCGCGCCCGACGGCAGGATCGTCGCGGCGGGCAGGAGCCACAACGGCGCCAACCTCGACTTCGCGCTCGCGCGCTACAACGCCGACGGCTCGCTCGATACCACCTTCGGCAGTGGCGGCAAGGTGACCACCGCGATCGGCGCGAGCGACGACATTGCCTATGACCTCGCGCTCGCCCCGGATGGCCGGATCGTGGTAGCGGGCGCAAGTGACAACGGCACGAACTTCGACTTCGCGCTCGCCCGCTACAACGCCAACGGCTCGCTCGATGCGAGCTTTGGCAGCGGCGGCAAGGTCACCACCGCATTCGGCTCCGGCACCGACGACGCCTACGCCCTCGCGCGCGCGCCCGACGGCAAGATCGTGGTCGCGGGTAGAAGCGCCAACGGCACGGACTACGACTTCGCGCTCGCGCGGTACTACTACTGATCCGGAGTCGCCGTCATGAATGCCAAATGGACATCACCGATCGTTGCAACTCTGATGCTCTTGGGGCTCGCCGCCTGCGGCGGCGGTGGAGGCGGCGCGCCGGCCGGCACGCTTTCGCTGAGCGCCTCATCGAGCGCGGTTTCACTCACGCGCGGCGCCAGCACGAGCCTGCCGGTGACGCTCACCCCGCAGGATGGCTTCTCCGGCACGGTGTCCTTCGTGCTGGAGAAAGACGACGGCACGGCCGCGCCGGCGGGCTTGAGCGTGACGCCGTCCGATACAACCGTCTCCGGTGCGACGACCGTGACGCTCACGCTGGCCAGCACCACTGAGACACCCACCGGCTCGCATGCGTTGCGCCTGCGCGCCAGCGGCGGCGCGCTTGCCGCCACCTGCGGCAGCCATTGCGCCGACTTCAGCCTGTATGTCGCCGCCCGCGGCGATCTCGATCCGACCTTCGGCAGCGGCGGCAAGGTAAGCACCTCGTTCGTGACCGCCAGCGACCTGACGACCGATAGCGCCGACCGTGGCCACGCCCTTGCGCTCGCGCCCGACGGCAAGATCGTCGTGGCGGGCACTACGACGGCTGGGGGGATATTCCGAGGTTTCGGCAGCAGTAACCAGAACTTCGCCCTCGCGCGCTACAACCCAGATGGCTCGCTCGACACGAGCTTCGGCGGCAGCATCTTTTCCAGCGGCGGCGGCAAAGCCGTGACCCTGTTCGCCGACGACTACAACGACGAGGCCCGCGCGCTCGCGCTCGCGCCCGACGGCAAGATCGTGGCGGCGGGCTTGACTGCCAAGGGAACGGACTCCCGCTTCGCGCTCGCGCGCTACAACGCCGACGGCGCGCTGGATGCCACCTTCGGCAGCGACGGCAGGGTCGTGACCCCCATCGGCAGCACAAACAGTTCGGCTTATGCCGTCGCACTTGCGCCCACTGGCAAGATCGTGGTGGCGGGCTATAGCTACAATGGCACCAACTTCGATTTCGCGCTCGCGCGCTACAACGCCGACGGCACGCTCGATACAACCTTCGGCAGCGGCGGCAAGGTCCTGACCCCGATCGGCGCGAGTGACGAGATTGCCTATGCACTGGCGCTCGCGCCGGATGGCAAACTCGTGGTGGCGGGTTACAGCCACAGCGGCACGAAGTTCGACTTTGCGCTCGCGCGCTACAACGCCGACGGCACGCTCGATCCCACCTTCGGCAGCGGCGGCAAGGTCCTGACCCCGATCGGCGCCGGTCACGACTATGCCTTCGCTCTTGCCCTTGCGCCCGACGGCAAGATCGTCGTGGTGGGCATGAGTTCCAACGGCGGCAACGCCGACTTCGCGCTCGCCCGCTACAACGCCGACGGCTCGCTCGATACCACCTTCGGCAGCGGCGGCAAGGTCGTGACCCCGATCGGCACGAGCCACGACCAGGCCTACGCCGTCGCGCTTGCGCCTGACGGCAGGATCGTCGTGGCGGGCAGCACTTACAACGGCACGAAGTACGACTTCGCGCTCGCGCGCTACAACGCCGACGGGTCGCTCGACACGGGCTTTGGCAGCGGCGGCAAAGTCGTCACCACGATCGGTTCCGGCGACGACGAGACGTATGCGCTGGCGCTCGCGCCCGACGGCAGGATCGTCGTGGCGGGCAAAAGTTTCAACGGCACGGCCTTCGACTTCGCGCTGGTGCGGTATTACTGATCGACGGCTGCCGCGCCGCCCGAACCGCCATCTGCGACGCCAGCCGAAAAGGAAGCGGTGGCACCGGCGGCCGGTGCCTTGCTACGGCACCGCCCGCGCGTCCTGCAGCCGCAGCCCGCCGCGGATCAGCCGGTAGATGACCCAGGCCCACACCGCGACGATGCCGAGCGCGCCGACGGCGGCACCGCCGATCGTCGCGAACAGCGTGTCCCAGCCGATCGACAGGGTGCCAGGCGTGGCCGCGCTGCGGATCGCCGCGGCGACGACGGGCCAGGCCGACGCGACAAGGATGCCGATCGCGACCGCGTAGCCCGCCAGCGCAAGCCAGAAGGTGCGGATCAGCCAGCGGTGGTGCGAGTCGAGAAACGAAGCCGAATCGCCGCGCTTTGCGTAGTTGATCACCACACCGATGATCGCCGGCCAGATCAGCATCGAAACGAAACCGATCGCGTGCAGGCCGTAAGCGATCCACAGCGCGGTGAATTCGCGCGTCGGCGGTGCGGCATCGACGGTTGCAGGGTCGCGCGCACTCATCGAAGGCTCCGGGCGATGCGGCCATGGTAACGCCGGCCGCGGCGACTTCGCTACGCTTGCCCGGATACTTCACGAGGTCGCCCCCGTATGCGTTCATTGCCGAGCTTCGACAGGCACTTGCAGCACGCTCGCCGGAATCCACTTG